>NZ_JBEXOS010000081.1:0-30476 GCF_040611655.1 Streptomyces sp. NPDC006552 | reverse complement strand
GAGTGTAGTCGTTTACTCAGGCGCAAACTACATAACCCCCCCATCCGGGTGCCGCCCTTCCCCCCCCCCCCCCCCCCGGGGGGGGGGGGGCCCCCCCCCCCCCCCCCCCCCAACGCCGTACGCAGCTCCGCGACGGTCTCCGCCCGGTGGACGTCCATTCCCAGGCTCGCCGCGTTCGCCGCCAGGTCCACCGGGAGCGGCGGGCCGGTGTAGGCGCCGCTCTCCTCGTCCCGGTACCGGTAGGCCGTCGCGAACCCCTCGGCGCCCACGGCCGCGGAGAGGCCCCCGATCGAGGCGTACCCGTGGTTCTGGAGCAGCACCACCTTCACCGGGATGCCCTCCTGCACCGCGGTCACCAGCTCCGTCGGCATCATCAGGTACGTGCCGTCGCCGACCAGCGCCCAGACCGGCCGGCCGGGCGCGGCGAGCGCGACGCCGATCGACGCCGGGATCTCGTAGCCCATACAGGAGTAGCCGTACTCGACGTGGTACTGGTCGCGCGAGCGGGTGCGCCAGAGCTTGTGCAGATCGCCGGGGAGGGAGCCCGCCGCGTTGATGAGGATGTCCTCGTCCGTGACCAACTCCTCCAGTACGCCGAGGACTTGGGCCTGCGTCGGCCGCCCGGTACCGCTGCCGGGGGCGTAGGCGGTGTCGACGGCGCGTTCCCAGCGCTCCTTGCCCTCGGTGTACTCGGCGACGTACGCCGGGTCCGCGCTGTGGCCCCCTAGGGCACCGGTCAGCGCCGTGAGGCCCTCGCGCGCGTCGGCCACCAGCGGCAGCGCGGCCAGTTTGTGCGCGTCGAAGGCGGCGACGTTCAGGTTCAGGAAGCGGACACCGGGGCGGGCGAAGAGCGTGCCGGACGCCGTCGTGAAGTCCGTGTACCGGGTGCCCACGCCGATCACCAGGTCCGCGGCCGCGGCCAGCGCGTCGGCGGTGGCGGTGCCGGTGTGGCCGATGCCGCCCACGTCGGCCGGGTGGTCGTGGCGCAGCGCGCCCTTGCCCGCCTGCGTGGACGCCACGGGGATGCGGGTCGCGTCCGCGAGGGCCCGCAGCGCCTCCTCCGCGCCGCTGTGGTGAACGCCGCCGCCCGCGACGAGCAGCGGGCGCCGTGCCTGGCGGACCGCGGCGGCGGCCGCCGCCAGTTCGGCGGGCTCCGGGCGCGGCCGGCGGACCGGCCACGTGCGCTCGGCGAAGAACTCCACCGGCCAGTCGGCCGCCTCCGCCTGCACGTCCTGCGGCAGCGCCAGCGTGACCGCGCCGGTCTCCACCGGGTCGGTCAGCACCCGCATCGCCTGGAGCGCGGCGGGGATCAGTTGCTCGGGGCGCGCGATGCGGTCGAAGTACTTCGACACCGGGCGCAGGCAGTCGTTGACCGACACGTCGCCCGCGTACGGCACCTCCAGCTGCTGGAGCACCGGGTCCGCCGGGCGCGTCGCGAACACGTCGCCGGGGAGCAGCAGCACGGGCAGGTGGCTGATCGTGGCCAGCGCCGCGCCCGTGACCAGGTTGGTCGCGCCCGGGCCGATGGACGTCGTGACGGCGTGGGCGCAGAGGCGGTCGCGCTGGCGGGCGTAGCCGACCGCCGCGTGCACCATCGCCTGCTCGTTGCGGCCCTGGTGGAAGGGCATCTCGTCGCCGTACTGCACGAGGGCCTGGCCGAGGCCCGCCACGTTGCCGTGGCCGAAGACGCCCCAGGTGGCGCCGATCAGGCGGGTGCGGGCGCCGTCCCGGGAGGTGTACTGGCGGGTGAGGAAGCGGACGAGGGCCTGGGCCGTGGTGAGCCGGACCGTGCCGGCGCCGGGGCCGGGCCTGGCCGGGTCCGGTGCGGGTGGCGTCACCTGTATCCCTCCGTCGCGTGGTCGGGGTGGAAGCAGATCTTCCACTCCCGTTCCTGTCCTGGCCCCGCCATCACGTTCAGGTAGTACATGGCGTGCCCCGGCTGGGCGATCGACGGGCCGTGCCAGCCGTCCGGGACCAGGACCGCGTCGCCGGTGCGCACCTCCGCGAGGAGGTCGGTGCCGCCCGGGCGGGACGGGGACACCCGCTGGTACCCGTACCCGGGGGTGCCGGTGGGGGCGGCCTCGATCTCGAAGTAGTAGATCTCCTCCAGGCACGTCTCGACGCCCGGGCGGTGCTCGTCGTGCTTGTGCGGGGGGTACGAGGACCAGTTGCCGCCCGGGGTGATCACCTCCACCGCGATCAGCTGGTCGCAGTCGAAGGTGTCGGCGGCGGCGAAGTTGCGGACCTGGCGGGCGCTCGTGCCGCTGCCGCGCGCCTCTACGGGTACCTCCGGCGCGGGGCCGTGACGGGCGGGGAGTCGTCGCCCGCACTTCGCTCCTGCCAGGGCGAAGCGGCCTCCCGCGCCGGAGGCGATCTCTGCGCGGCTGTCGCGCGGTAGGTACGCGAAGTCGGTCGGGCCGCTGAATACGTCTGCCCTGCCCAGCAGTTCGAAACGCCGGGTCTCGGTGGCGGGGGTCTCGGTGGCGGGGGTCTCGGTGGCCGGGGCCGGCGCGGCCCGGGTGTCCACGTCCACCGCGCAGCCGCCCGTCAGCGGGAGCACGATCCATTCGCAGTCGCCCGTGTCGAGGACGTGCCGTTCGCCCGGCGCCAGTTCGAGGACGCGCAGCGCCGCCCGGGACCAGGTGGGCAGCCCGGTCTTGTCCGGGTCGACGAGCAGGGCGTACGGGCCGTCCGACGCGGTGCCGTGGGGGAGGTACGTCATCCCTGTGTTTTCCTCCTTGGGTCGGGGCCGGAGGGCGGGGTCGCGGGTACCCGGCCTACAACAGGCTTACCGCCGTGTCGACCGCCCGCGCCACGTCCCCGTCCGGCGGGTACAGCAGCGAACGTCCCACCACCAGGCCCTGCACGGTGGGAAGGCGCAGCGCCGCGCGCCACTTCTCGTACGCCGCGTCCTGGTCGCCGTCCTTGATGTCGCCGCCGAGCAGCACGGCGGGGAGCGTGGAGGTCTCCATGACGCGCGCCATCGCCTCGGGGTCGTCCGTGACCGGCAGTTTCAGCCAGGTGTAGGCGGAGGAGCCGCCGAGGCCGGAGGCGACGGCGATGGACCGGACCACCGCGTCCGGGCTCAGGTCGTTGCGCAGCAGCCCCGTGCCCGGGTCGCGGCGGGTGACGAACGGCTCGACGAAGACCGGCAGTTCGCGGGCGGCCATGGCGTCCACCGCGTGGGCCGCCGCCTCCATCGTGCGGACGGTGCCCCCGGTCGGGTCGTCGTAGTCGAGCCGCAGCAGGAGCTTGCCGGCGTCGAAGCGGTGGCGGTGCAGGTCGGCCGGGGCGTAGCCGGTGAAGCGGTCGTCGAGTTCGAAGGAGGCGCCGGCGAGGCCGCCGCGGTTCATCGAGCCGATGACGACCTTGTGGTCGAGGGCACCCAGGAGGAGCAGGTCGTCGAGGACGTCGGCGGAGGCGAGGACGCCGTCCACGCCGGGCCGGGACAGGGCGAGGCAGAGCCGGGCCAGCAGGTCGGCGCGGCCGGCCATGGCGAGCGGCCGGTCCCCCGCGGCCAGCGCGCCGCGGGCCGGGTGGTCGGCGGCGACGATCATCAGCCGGGCCTCGGCCCCCGGCAACAGTGCCCGCCGCTCCCGCCGCGAGGCAGCCTCCGCGACGGCCCCGGGCCGCACGGCCCGAAGCCGCGCCAGTGCCCGCAGATCGGACGGATCGAGAACGGCCCGCGCCCCGGGCGGGCCGGCAGCGACCTGGCGCGCGGCAGGGCCCGCCCCCGGCGCCCCGCCCGGACCAAAAGCCGCCCGCCGACCAGGTGCGGCCGGGTGTGCCGTGAGGGCGGGGCCGCCCGCCCGGTCTGCCGTGGGTGCGGCCCCGCCCACGCCTCCCGTCGCGGGGCCCGCCCCCGCCCCCGCCTTGGGCAAGCTGCCGCCTGGAGCGGCAGGGTGGCGGCCCCCCAGCGCCGAGCCACTGCCCTCATCAGGCCGAACACCATCACCGGACACAAACCGCCCCGGGGTCGTCCCATCGGCAGCACCCCCCAACGCCGGACCACTGCCCTCATCAGGCCGAACACCATCGCCGGGCACGAACCGCCCCGGGGCCACCACACCGGCAGCACCCCCCGACGCCGCTTCCCCACCACCCCGCACCACACCGGCGGCCAGCACCGCCTCCACCTCCCCCCGCACCGGCATCGCCGAAGAGCACTCGAGGCGCGACGCCACGATCGCCCCGGCCGCGTTGGCGAACCGCATGACCCGGCTCAGCTCCCATCCGGCCAGCAACCCATGGCAGAGCGCCCCGCCGAACGCGTCGCCCGCCCCCAGCCCGTTGAGGACGTCCACGGGCAGCGGGGGCACCCGCGCCGTCCGCCCGTCGGACGTCATCGCCAGGACACCCCGGGGGCCCTGTTTGACGACCGCGAGCCGCACCCCGAACCCCAGCAGGGCGCGCGCCGCCGCCACCGGCTCCCGTTCGCCCGTCGCGATCTCCACCTCGTCCACGTTGCCGACGGCGACGGTCGCGTGCCGCAGCGCCTCCTC
Source organism: Streptomyces sp. NPDC006552 (assembly GCF_040611655.1). Lineage (NCBI taxonomy): Bacteria > Bacillati > Actinomycetota > Actinomycetes > Kitasatosporales > Streptomycetaceae > Streptomyces > Streptomyces sp. NPDC006552. The sequence goes on along the minus strand of NZ_JBEXOS010000081.1, from coordinate 25,974 downwards.
GTAGTACGGGCGGGCCGACCCGGGGTTCTCCCAGAACATGGGCCGCCAGTCGAGGTCGAGGACCGTCTCCCCGGCGGAACCGGCGGAACCGGCGGCCGGACGCGCCCGGTACGCCATCGCCTCCAGCGTCGCCCCCCGGCTGGGCTCCGCGCACAGCCCCGTCCCCGTCACCCAGAAGACCCGCGCGTCCCGCACCGCCTCCAGGTCGAGTTCGTCCGCCGTGATCTCCAGGTCCGGCGCCTTGGGCTGCCGGTAGAAGTAGAGCGGGAAGTCGTCCGGCGGGAAGATCTCGCAGAAGGTGACCGGGGTGGGCAGGCCGTCGACCGGGGTCACCCAGCGCGCGTCGACGCCGAACCGGGCCAGCTCCGCGCGCAGATAGTCGCCGAACGGGTCCCGCCCCGTCCGCGTGATCGTCGCCGTGCGCACTCCGAGGCGGGCCGCCGCCACCGCCACGTTCGTCGACGACCCCCCGACGAACTTGCCGAACGCCGACACGTCCGCGAGTCCTCTGCCCGCTTGCAGCGGATACAGGTCCACCCCGATCCGCCCCATCGTGATCAGGTCGAACGCGGCGCGGACCATACGGGGTTCCCTTCGACGAAGACGTGACGCAGACGTTCGGCGGGACGCGGCGGGCGGGCCTGCTGCCAGATCTAGTCCCGTTCGCACCCCCCTGTCAACATTTTGTCCTGACATTCGGACCATGCCTTGACACCTTTTCCGGGGTCCCGTGAGGCTGGTGCCATGACGACCCGGACATCACGGACAGCACGCATCCGCATCGGCTCGGCTCCCGACTCCTGGGGCGTCTGGTTCCCCGACGACCCCCGGCAGATTCCCTGGCAGCGCTTCCTCGACGAGGTCGCCGCGGCCGGCTACGAGTGGATCGAGCTGGGCCCGTACGGGTATCTGCCGAGCGACGCGCGCGTGCTCGCCGAGGAGACCGGGCGGCGCGGCCTGCGGGTCTCCGCCGGCACCGTCTTCACCGGGCTGCACCACGGACCCGCCGTCTGGGAGCGCACCTGGGACCACGTCGCGTCCATCGCCGCCCTCACCCACGCCATGGGCGCCCGCCATCTCGTGGTCATCCCCTCCTTCTGGCGGGACGACAAGACCGGTGCGGTCCTGGAGGACGCCACGCTCAGCGCCGAGCAGTGGGGACACCTCGCCGCCGGGACCGAGCGGCTCGCGCGCGAGGTCGGCGAGCGGTACGGGCTGCGGGTCGTCGTCCACCCGCACGCCGACACCCACATCGACACCGAGGAGAACGTCGCCCGGTTCCTCGACGCCACCGACCCCGCCCTCGTCTCGCTCTGCCTGGACACCGGGCACTACGCGTACTGCGGCGGCGACAGCGTCAAGCTGATCGAGACGTACGGCGCACGCGTCGGCTACCTGCACCTCAAGCAGGTCGATCCGGCCGTGCTCGCCGAGGTGCGCGCGCAGGGCACCCCCTTCGGGCCCGCCGTCGCCCGGGGCGTGATGTGCGAACCGCCGCGCGGCGTACCGGAGCTGGCGCCCGTGCTGGACGCCGCCGCCCGCCTCGACGTCGACCTCTTCGCCATCGTCGAGCAGGACATGTACCCGTGCGAGCCGGACGTGCCGCTGCCGATCGCCCGCCGCACCCGGGGTTATCTCCGTTCGTGCGGCGTGTAGGCGCCGGCGGCTGCGCGCGGGCCGGGTGCGTTGCGGGTCGTCCGTAAGGGACTGTCCCGGCACGCACCGGTTCATGCCTCCGCCACGCGCCCTTTTTGCAACGCTCACGTCACAAAAGCCCCGCTCTTGCCACACATGTCCGCCCTACGCGGGTTCTGCGTCACAGGGGTCCCACAAGCCCTCCCTCGTCTCGGCGCGCATCGTTCTCCGGGCGCAGGGTGAGTGATCGCCGGCGGCCACCCCCGAGCCGCCGTCGCGACGCCCTCCAGGGAGGAGCCACCGATGACCGACCGCAGGCTCTGGTCGTACAAAGAGATCGCCGCGCACATCCGCGTCCAGCCGGACACCGTCCGCTCGTACCGGAAGCACGGTCTGCTGCCGCCCCCCGACCACGTGGAGAACGGCAAGCCGTTCTGGTACGCCGACACCGTCCGCCGCTGGGTCGCCTCGCGCCCCCGCAACCGGGGCCGCGAGAGAGACTGACGGTGACCCACGCCGTCCGGGGCGCCCGTCCGACGGGCGCCCCGCCCTCAGCGCGCGAACGGCTCGATCAGCGTCACGCCCGCCCCGGGCGCCGTCCCCATCGCGGTGAGCGCCGGGCCCGCCTGCGCGAGCGGGATCACCGACGTGACCAGCGCCTCGGGCCGCAGCACACCGCCGCGCACCAGCTCCAGCATGGCCGGATAGGCGTGCGCGGCCATCCCGTGGCTGCCGATCAGCTCCAGCTCCCACGCGAGCGCCCGCCCCATCGGCACCACCGGGTCCGTGGGCAGCAGCCCGACCTGGACGTGCCGGCCGCGCCGCCGCAGCCCGTTGACGGACGCCGCGCAGGTCGCCGCCGATCCCAGCGCGTCCAGCGACAGGTGCGCACCGCCGCCGGTCAGCTCCCGTACGGCGGCCGCCACGTCGTCCACCGCGGACGCGTCCAGGCAGGCGGCCGCGCCGAACCCCGCGGCCAGTTCGAGCGCGCCCGGCGCGATGTCCACGGCCACCACCCGGGCCCCGGCCGCCGCCGCGATCATCACCGCGGACAGGCCCACGCCGCCGCAGCCGTGCACCGCGACCCACTCCCCCGCCGCGACCCGGCCGCGCCGCACCACCGCGCGGAACGCGGTCGCGAACCGGCAGCCGAGCCCGGCCGCCGTCCCGAACGCCATCCCCTCCGGCACCGCCACCAGGTTCACGTCGGCGTGGTCGAGGGCGACGTACTCGGCGAAGGAGCCCCAGTGCGTGAAGCCGGGCTGCGTCTGGCGCTCGCACACCTGCTGGTCCCCGGCCGCGCACGCGGCGCAGCTCCCGCAGGCGCAGACGAAGGGGACGGTCACCCGGTCCCCGGGCCGCCATCGGCGCACCTCGGCGCCGCTCTCCTGGACGACTCCGGCGAGTTCGTGCCCGGGTACGTGCGGCAGCACGATGTCCGGGTCGTGCCCCTGCCACCCGTGCCAGTCGCTGCGGCACAGGCCGGTCGCCTCGACCCGCACGACGACACCGTGCGGCGCGGGCGCCGGGTCCGGCACCTCCCGCACCCCGGCCGGCCCACCGAACCGCTCGAACACGACGGCGCGCATCGGTCCACCTCGATCTCCCTGACGGCCCCGGACGGTCCGGGCTCCGCAGGCCATGGTGCCGGGCCGCGATCCTCCTTGGAGGTGTACCCCCTAGGGGTATAAGGTCGGATGGGTCAGGAGGTACCTGGGGTACCCGGCCGCGTGGCCCGCCACCCGGCCCTTCGGCTTCGAGCAAGGAGAACGACATGAGCGCCCAGACCGAGCTGCACCAGATCGGCGCCGAGGCCGCGGCGGCCGCGCCCGCCGAAGGCGGCTGCTGCGGCGGCGCCTGCCACGGCGAGGCCGCCGCCCCGGCCGCCGAGGGCGCCGTCACCACGGTCTACGAGGTCTCGGGCATGACCTGCGGCCACTGCGAGGGCGCGGTGACCGAGGAGCTGTCCGCGCTCGCCGGTGTCTCCTCCGTCCAGGCGGTCGCCGCCTCCGGGAAGGTCACCGTCGTCTCGGCGGCCCCGCTCGACGAGGAGGCCGTGCGCGCCGCCGTCGACGAGGCCGGGTACGAACTCCTCGGCGCTCGCTGACCGCCGCCGGGCTGCCGAATCCGAGGATCGCGGGGGTCACAATGGCGTTCTCTTCGGTATTTGTGGTGACAAACGGTCCGCGACTTCGCAGATTCATCTAGCCAGGCCTGGACCTCCACATAATCCACACGGCACAATTGCAGCACTCTCACGCACGAGGCCCACTTCTACAATTCGGGTCTCTTGCGTACACACGGGACATAAGCAAGAGACGCAGATCACAGCGGTGAGAACGTAACCCTTTGCCGGTCCCGTGAGTCTAAGGAGGCGATGCAGGAACGTCTTGGGGGGCGTTCCGGTGTCGGACGGGACCGTCTTGGGGGACGGGACCGACTGCGTTGGCCGGGGCACGTGCACCGGGGAGCTTGAGCGGCCCACCCGTGCGTACGTGTTCCGGCGGCCGACGCGGCCACAGACGCCCGGCCGGATCCCGTGGGGGGAATCCGCACCGGGAAAAGGAGAGCGCCCCGACTGTCGACCCGTGGGGGGATCGACAGCGGGGCGCTCTCCGCCGCTCCAGGCGGCCGCCGCCTCAGCGGCAGCGGCTCAGCGCTGCTCGACGGGGACGAAGTCCCGCTCGACGACGCCGGTGTAGATCTGGCGCGGGCGGCCGATGCGCGACCCGGGCTCCTTGATCATCTCGTGCCACTGGGCGATCCAGCCCGGCAGCCGGCCGAGGGCGAACAGGACCGTGAACATCTCGGTCGGGAAGCCCATGGCCCGGTAGATCAGGCCGGTGTAGAAGTCGACGTTCGGGTAGAGCTTGCGCTCGACGAAGTAGTCGTCGGCCAGCGCGTGCTCCTCCAGCTTCAGCGCGATGTCGAGCAGCTCGTCGGACTTGCCGAGCGCCGAGAGGACATCGTGCGCCGCCGCCTTGATGATCTTCGCCCGCGGGTCGAAGTTCTTGTAGACGCGGTGCCCGAAGCCCATGAGCTTCACGCCGTCTTCCTTGTTCTTCACCTTGCGGATGAAGGTGTCGACGTCGCCGCCGGAGGCCTGGATGCCTTCCAGCATCTCCAGGACCGACTGGTTGGCGCCGCCGTGCAGCGGGCCCCACAGGGCCGAGATGCCCGCGGAGATCGACGCGAACATGTTGGCCTGCGAGGAGCCGACCAGGCGCACGGTGGACGTCGAACAGTTCTGCTCGTGGTCCGCGTGCAGGATGAGCAGCTTGTCGAGCGCCGAGACCACGGTCGGGTCCAGGTCGTACTCGGCGGCCGGCACCGAGAACGTCATGCGCAGGAAGTTCTCGACGTAGCCGAGGTCGTTGCGCGGGTAGACCACCGGGTGGCCGACCGACTTCTTGTACGCGTACGCCGCGATCGTCGGAAGCTTGGCGAGCAGGCGGATCGTCGAGAGGTGCCGCTGCTTCTCGTCGAAGGGGTTGTGGCTGTCCTGGTAGAAGGTGGACAGCGCGGAGACGACCGAGGACAGCATGGCCATCGGGTGGGCGTCGCGCGGGAACCCGTCGTAGAACCGCTTGACGTCCTCGTGCAGCAGGGTGTGCTGCGTGATCTCGTTCTTGAAGGTGGAGAGCTCGTCGACGGTGGGGAGCTCGCCGTTGATCAGCAGGTACGCCACCTCGGTGAAGGTGGAGCGCTCGGCCAGCTGCTCGATCGGGTACCCGCGGTAGCGCAGGATGCCCTCTTCGCCGTCCAGGTAGGTGATCGCGGATTTGTAGGCGGCGGTGTTGCCGTATCCGCTGTCGAGGGTCACCAGTCCTGTCTGGGCCCGGAGCTTGCCGATGTCGAAGCCCTTGTCGCCGACGGTGCTGTCGATCACCGGGTAGGTGTATTCGCCATCGCCGTACTGGAGTACTACAGCGTTGTTGGTGTGCTCGCTCACGTCTCGTCCCTCACCGACGTAGTGCCTCTTCTTCGAGGTGCCCTGACTGTCTCTACCATCCCCCACTTGGCCCAGCAGAGTGCACTCGGGGTCGACCATTGGGCCTATTGGCGGCACTCAGTGCCGCCAACCTGCTCATCCTGCCCCCTTCGCCCTGGTTCCGGAAGTGCTGTGTGACCTTCGCGACGGATTTGATCGATCAAAATTTTTGAAGGTTCCCGCCGGACAACCGGAAATCGAGCGCGGTACAGCGTCTGCCGGCCGAAACCGTGCGCACGGCCTGCCCCAGAGCCTTCCGCGAACCGACCAGGACCACCAGCTTCTTCGCACGGGTCACCGCCGTATAGAGCAGATTGCGCTGGAGCATCATCCAGGCGCCCGTGGTGACCGGAATCACCACACATGGGTACTCACTGCCCTGCGAGCGGTGGATGGTGACGGCGTAGGCGTGGGTCAGCTCGTCCAGCTCGTCGAAGTCGTACGGGACCTCCTCGTCCTCGTCCGTCAGGACCGTCAGCCGCTGCTCGTCGGCGTCGAGGGAGGTGACGACGCCGACCGTGCCGTTGAAGACGCCGTTGGCGCCCTTCTCGTAGTTGTTCCTGATCTGGGTGACCTTGTCGCCGACCCGGAAGACCCGGCCGCCGAACCGCTTCTCGGGCAGCTCCGGGCGGCCCGGCGTGATCGCCTGCTGGAGCAGCCCGTTGAGCGTGCCGGCGCCGGCCGGGCCGCGGTGCATGGGGGCGAGCACCTGCACGTCGCGGCGCGGGTCGAGCCCGAACCGGGCGGGGACGCGCCGCGCCGCCACGTCGACCGTCAGCCGGCCCGCCTCCTCGGTGTCCTCCTCCACGAAGAGGAAGAAGTCCTTGAGGCCCTGGGTGAGCGGCGGCGTACCGGAGTTGATCCGGTGGGCGTTGGTCACCACGCCGGACTCCTGGGCCTGGCGGAAGATCCGGGTCAGGCGCACCGCGGGGACGGGGCTGCCCTCGCTCAGCATGTCGCGCAGCACCTCGCCCGCGCCGACGCTCGGCAGCTGGTCGACGTCGCCGACGAAGAGCAGGTGGGCGCCGGGCGGGACGGCCTTGACCAGCTTGTTGGCGAGGAGCAGGTCGAGCATGGACGCCTCGTCGACGACCACGAGGTCGGCGTCGAGCGGCCGGTCCTTGTCGTACGCGGCGTCCCCGCCGGGCCTCAGCTCCAGGAGGCGGTGGACGGTGGAGGCCTGTGCGCCGGTGAGTTCGGCGAGCCGCTTGGCGGCGCGGCCGGTCGGCGCGGCAAGGACCACCTTCGCCTTCTTCGCGCGGGCCAGCTCCACGATCGAGCGCACGGTGAAGGACTTGCCGCAGCCGGGCCCGCCGGTCAGCACCGCGACCTTCCGCGTCAGCGCCAGCTTGACGGCCTCTTCCTGCTCCGGCGCCAGCTCGGCCCCCGTGCGTCCGGCGAGCCAGGTGAGGGCCTTGTCCCAGGCCACGTCGTGGAAGGCGGGCAGCCGGTCCTGGTCCGTGCGCAGCAGCCGGGACAGCTGGGCGGAGAGGGAGAGTTCGGCCCGGTGGAAGGGGACGAGGTAGATCGCGGTGACCGGTTCGCCGTGCTCGCCCGGCACCTGCTCGCGCACGACGCCCGGCTCGCCGGAGTCCTCGTCGGGCAGCGCCAGTTCGGCCAGGCACTCGATGACCAGGCCGGTGTCGACCTGGAGCAGCTTCACCGCGTCGGTGATGAGCCGCTCCTCGGGCAGGAAGCAGTGGCCCTGGTCGGTGGATTGCGAAAGGGCGTACTGGAGACCGGCCTTGACGCGCTCGGGGCTGTCGTGCGGGATGCCGACGGACCGGGCGATGCGGTCCGCGGTGAGGAAGCCGATGCCCCACACGTCGGAGGCGAGCCGGTAGGGCTGGTTCTTCACGACGCCGATCGACGCGTCACCGTACTTCTTGTAGATGCGCACGGCGATGGAGGTGGAGACACCGACGCTCTGCAGGAAGACCATCACCTCCTTGATCGCCTTCTGCTCCTCCCAGGCGTCGGCGATCTTCTTGGTGCGCTTGGGGCCGAGTCCGGGCACCTCGATCAGCCGCTTCGGCTCCTGCTCGATGATGTCGAGGGTCTCCAGGCCGAAGTGCTGGGTGATGCGGTCGGCGAAGACCGGGCCGATGCCCTTGACCAGGCCGGAGCCGAGGTAGCGGCGGATGCCCTGGATGGTGGCGGGCAGCACCGTCGTGTAGTTCTCGACGGTGAACTGCTTGCCGTACTGGGGGTGCGAGCCCCAGCGGCCCTCCATCCGCAGCGATTCGCCGGCCTGCGCGCCGAGCAGCGAGCCGACGACGGTCAGCAGGTCGCCGCCGCCTCTGCCGGTGTCCACGCGCGCGACGGTGTACCCGGTCTCCTCGTTGGCGTACGTGATGCGCTCGAGGACCCCTTCGAGCACCGCCATCGGCCGGGCGGCGGCCTGCGCCTGCTGCTTCGCCATGATCCGACGGTAGCGGTGGGGTACGACAGCGCGGGACCCGCCGGGGTCTTTAGTCTTCCAGCATGCGTGTGGACCGAGAGGCCGAGGACCGGGTGCCGGTGAGTGTGCGGCGGTTGCTGCCCGATCTGCTGACGGCTGTGGCGCCGGTGGTGGGTGAGCGGATGGTGGGGGTGTGGCTGTACGGGTCCGCCGCGACGGGGTCGTTCGAGCGGGGGGTCAGCGATGTGGACGTGCTGATCGGGGTGGACGGCGACCTGGGACCGGCCTCTGGAGAGTCGGGTGCCGGCACCCGGCCCGGGCCGCCGAGCCCCGGCGGATCGGCGGCCGACAACCGGCCCGGGTTGGGCGTCGCCGAGGTGCGGGCCGTCGAGGCCCGTGTCCTGCGGGCCCATCCCGGGTTCCGGGACCGGCTGGACCTGACGTTGCCCGCGGAGGCGCTCGCCGGTGGCCTCCTCGAACCGTTGCTCGTCCTCTCCCCCGGCGAACCCGCGCACCTCGCGCGCGTGCTGCCCCGCTGGGCGCTGACCCGGGCTCTCGTCCGCGCGACGGGCCTGACGCTGGCGGGCCGTCCGGCACGAGAGGCCCTGGCCCCCGCGGAGCCGCAGGAGCTGCGGACGGCGCTCATCGACTCCGTCGCGGGGCTGCGGGACTGGGCGCCGGACGTACGCCACCGGGGCGGCCACGCCTATCTGGTGCTGACCGCCTGCCGGGCCCTGCGCACCCTGACCACCGGCGAGCTGGCGGACAAGGCGCAGGCGGCGCAGTGGGCGGCCGGGCGGTGGCCGCGGCTGCGGCCGCTGCTGGAAGCGGCGCTGGCGTGGCGGCGGGCGCAGGCGGTGCGGGACGGGACACCGCTCCCGGCCGAACTGGCCGTCCTGCGGGACGAGTTGCTGGACCTGGTGGCGACGGCGGCCGGTGCCGCGCAGGCCGCGCCGCCCGAGTGACGGGGATCACGACGGGGGAACGGTCAGTTCCGCGCCGCCGGCACGTCCTACAGGGCGACACCGTCCGCCCCGGCCGACAGGAACCCGCCATGACCAGCCCCAAGGGCCCCGCCAGCTACTTCCCCTCCATCGAGAAGACGTACGGGCAGCCGGTCTCCCACTGGCAGGAGCTGGTCCGGTCCTCGCCGCTGACCAAGCACATGGAGCTGGTCGCCTGGCTCAAGGCCGAGCACGGCCTCGGGCACGGGCACGCCAACGCCCTGGTCGCGCAGACCCTCACGGAGGACCGCGGCCGCTGACGGCCGGCGGGGCCTGGCCGCGCCTGCGGTCAGATCCCGCCCATCGGCTTGACCTCGACCTTCACGGGCGTGCCCCACACCCGCACGACCTCGTAGTCGGTGAACTCGTGCACCAGGCGGTAGGCCATCGCCGCGTCCGGGCGGCGGCGCTGTGCCGCCAGGTACAGCTCCGCCTCGCGCCGGTCGTGGCGCGGGGTGCCGCACAGCTGCCACACCTGCCCGTTCCACATCTCCGGGATCCAGCGCTGCTGGGGCTGGGGGCGGTCCTCGCGCGTGCCGTAGCGCGACATCACAGGCTGCTCGTCGGCGCGCGGGTGGGCGGGGCCGCCCCCGTACTCCGAGCGGCGCGCCTGGCGGCGGCGGGTCTCGCAGATCAGGCACAGGTCGGGGGCCGACGCGTCGACCGCGCCCTGCGGGTGCTCGGGGCAGCGGGTGGTGGGCGCCGAGCCGGTGACCGTGTCGTCGAGCAGTTCCAGGGCCCGCTTCACGTCGCCGCGCACCTCATGGAGCTTGGCTTCGGAGGTGTCACCCGTCAGGGTGTCGCCGTGCTCTCCGAGCAGGCGCAGTGCGCGTCCGAGTGCGGTGAGCTGCGCGTGGTTCACGGTCCTGGTCTCCGATCGTCGCCGGTTCGGCGCTCTTCTTGACCCGGTCCGCGTGCGCCGCCGGGTCGGCGTACCTCTCAACCCCCTGCCCCACCTTGGCATGCCCCACCGACAACACCCGCCCTTCCGTCCCCCGCACATCACGATCCGGTCACGAGAACCGGAATCCCTCTTGCCAGCACCTCGTGTAATCGATTCCAATCCTCCGTGAAGGTTCATGTAATCGATTCCACGCAGCCACAAGGAGGTGGCCCGCGATGCCGTCGAGCGCGAGCATCAAGGACGTCGCGGCCGCGGCCGGGGTCTCCGTCGCCACGGTCTCCCGCGTCCTGAACAGCCACCCGTCCGTCAGCCCGGCCGCGCGGTCCCGGGTGCTGGCCGCCGTGGAGTCCCTCGGCTACCGGCCCAACGCCGTCGCCCGCTCCCTGCGCACCGACCAGACCCGCACCCTCGGCCTGGTCATCAGCGACGTCCTGAACCCGTACTTCACCGAGCTGGCCCGCTCGGTCGAGGAGGAGGCCCGCGCCCTCGGCTACAGCGTGATCATCGGCAACGCCGACGAGCGGCCCGACCTCCAGGACCACCACGTACGGACCCTGCTGGACCGGCGGATCGACGGGCTCCTGGTCTCCCCCACCGACGGCGGCTCCCCGCTGATGCTGGAGGCGGCCCGGGGCGGCACCCCGATGGTCTTCGTCGACCGGTGGATCGCCGGCGTGGACGTGCCGGTGGTGCGCTCCGACGGCCGGGCCGCGATCGCCGCCCTCGTCGCGCACCTGCACCGGCTCGGCCACCGCAGGCTCGCCATCATCGCGGGCCCGGCGGCCACCACGACGGGCAGCGAGCGCGTCGCCGCGTTCCGGGAGGCGCTCGCCTCGTACGCGATCGAGCTGCCGGACGCCTACATAGGGCAGGGCGACTTCCAGGCGGGCAGCGGGCGCCGCGTGACGGACGGGTTCCTGGACCTGCCCGAGCCGCCCGAGGTGGTCTTCGCGGCCGACAACCTGATGGCGCTCGGCGCGCTCGACGCGATCCGAGCGCGCGGGCTTCGCGTCCCGGACGACATCGCGCTCGCCGCGTTCGACGACATCCCCTGGTTCGTGCACACCGACCCGCCGGTCACCGCGATCGCCCAGCCGACCACGGAGCTGGGGCGGGCCGCGGTGCGCGCGCTGGTCGACCGCATCGAGGGCAGGCCGCCCGCGTCGGTGACGCTCCCCGCCCACCTCGTCGTACGGCACTCGTGCGGCGAGCCGCGTACTTCCCAACCGCCCACCTCAACGGAGAGGAGAGCCCGGTGAAACAGCCGCGCAACCCGGACGAGTTGCTGCGTATCGAAGGGATACGGAAGACCTTCCCCGGTGTCGTCGCGCTCGACAGCGTCGACTTCGACCTGCGCCGCGGCGAGGTGCACGTCCTGCTCGGGGAGAACGGAGCCGGCAAGAGCACGCTGATCAAGATGCTCTCCGGCGCCTACACCCCCGACTCGGGCCGCATCACGGTCGGCGGCGAGCAGGTCCGCATCCAGGGCGCGCAGGACGCCGAACGGCTCGGGATCGCCACGATCTACCAGGAGTTCAACCTCGTCCCGGACCTGACCGTGGCCGAGAACATCTTCCTGGGGCGCCAGCCGCGCCGCTTCGGTCTCATCGACCGCACGAAGATGGAGGCCGACGCGGAAGCGCTCCTCGCGCGCGTGGGCGTCAGCGTGTCGCCCCGCGCGCGAGTGCGGGAACTCGGCATCGCCCGGCTCCAGATGGTGGAGATCGCCAAGGCGCTCAGCCTGGACGCGCGCGTGCTGATCATGGACGAACCGACCGCCGTGCTCACCTCCGAGGAGGTGGAGAAGCTCTTCGCGATCGTGCGGGCGCTGCGCGCGGACGGGGTCGGCGTCGTCTTCATCACCCACCACCTGGAGGAGATCGCCGCGCTCGGCGACCGGGTCACCGTCATCCGGGACGGCCGCAGCGTGGGCCAGGTTCCCGCCGCGACCTCGGAGGACGAGCTGGTCCGGCTCATGGTCGGGCGCTCCATCGAGCAGCAGTACCCGCGCGAGCGGCCCGAGAGGGGCGCCGCGCTGCTGAAGGTCGAGGGGCTGACCCGGGACGGCGTCTTCCAGGACGTGAGTTTCGAGGTGCGGGCCGGTGAGGTCGTCGGCATCGCCGGGCTCGTCGGCGCGGGACGTACGGAGGTGGCGCGGGCCGTCTTCGGCGCCGACCCCTACGACGCGGGCCGGGTCGAGGTGGGCGGTGCGCCGCTGCCCCGGCACGACGTGAACGCCGCGATGGCCGCCGGGGTCGGGCTCGTGCCCGAGGACCGCAAGGGCCAGGGCCTGGTGCTCGACCAGTCGGTGGCGGAGAACCTGGGGCTCGTGACCCTGCGGACGGCCACCCGGGGCGGCTTCGTCGACCTCAAGGGCCAGTACGCGGCCGCCGGGCGGATCGCCGCCCAGCTGGGCGTGCGGATGGCGGGACTGCACCAGCACGTGCGCACCCTGTCCGGCGGCAACCAGCAGAAGGTCGTCATCGGCAAATGGCTGCTCGCCGACGTCAAGGTACTGATCCTCGACGAGCCGACGCGCGGTATCGACGTCGGCGCGAAGGTCGAGATCTACCAGCTGATCAACGAGCTGACCGCCGCCGGGCACGCCGTGCTCATGATCTCCAGCGATCTGCCCGAGGTCCTCGGCATGAGCGACCGCGTCCTGGTGATGGCGCACGGGCGCGTCGCCGGTGAACTCGCCGCCGCCGACGCCACCCAGGACTCCGTGATGGCGCTCGCCGTCAGCACCCCCACGACCAAGGAAAGCGAGGCCCGTCGTGGCCACTGACACGTCCCGGAAGAACGCGGCGGGCCCGTCGCGCACGAGCGCCGCGGCCATCCGCCGCCTGCTGCTCGACAACGGCGCGCTGACCGCGCTGATCGTCCTGGTGATCGCCCTGTCGGCGCTCTCCGGTGATTTCCTGACCACCGACAACCTGCTCAACATCGGCGTGCAGGCGGCCGTGACCGCCATCCTCGCCTTCGGTGTCACCTTCGTGATCGTCTCGGCGGGCATCGACCTGTCGGTGGGTTCGGTGGCCGCCCTGTCGGCGACCGTCCTCGCGTGGAGCGCCACGAACCACGGGGTGCCGGTGGTCCTCGCGGTGGTCCTCGCCGTCGCCACGGGCGTGGTGGCGGGCCTGGTCAACGGCTTCCTCATCGCGTACGGGAAGCTGCCGCCGTTCATCGCGACGCTGGCCATGCTGTCGGTGGGCCGCGGGCTCGCGCTCGTGCTCTCGGACGGCTCGCCGATCCCGTTCCCCGACTCGGTCTCGCACCTGGGCGACACGCTCGGCGGCTGGCTGCCGGTGCCGGTGCTCGTGATGATCGTGATGGGGGTCGTCGCGGCCGTCGTCCTCGGCCGGACGTACATAGGACGCTCGATGTACGCGATCGGCGGCAACGAGGAGGCCGCGCGCCTGTCGGGCCTGCGGGTGAAGAAGCAGAAGCTCGTCATCTACGCGCTGTCCGGCCTCTTCGCCGCCGCCGCGGGCATCGTGCTCGCCTCCCGGCTCTCCTCGGCGCAGCCGCAGGCCGCCGACGGCTACGAGCTGGACGCGATCGCTGCCGTCGTCATCGGCGGCGCCTCGCTCGCGGGCGGCACCGGCAAGGCGTCGGGCACCCTGATCGGCGCGCTGATTCTGGCGGTGCTGCGCAACGGCCTCAACCTCCTGAACGTGTCCGCGTTCTGGCAGCAGGTCGTCATCGGCGTGGTCATCGCGCTCGCCGTGCTCCTGGACACGCTGCGCCGCAAGGCCGGGGCCACCCCGGCGGCCGCGGGCGCGGGCGGCGGCGGCAAGGGCAGGCAGGCGCTCACGTACGGCCTCGCGGCCGTGGTGACCGTCGCGGTCGTCGGCGCCACGTCGTTCCTGCACGGCGGCTCGTCCGGCGCGGACAAGCCGAAGGTGGGTCTGGCGCTCTCCACGCTGAACAACCCGTTCTTCGTGCAGATCCGGGCCGGCGCCCAGGCCGAGGCCGAGAAGCTCGGCGTGGACCTGCGGGTCACCGACGCGCAGAACGACGCCTCGCAGCAGGCCAACCAGTTGCAGAACTTCGCCAGTTCGAGCCTGGACGCGGTCATCCTCAACCCGGTCGACTCGGAGGCCGCGGGCAATTCGGTGAAGGCGGCCAACGACGACGGCACCCCCGTCGTCGCCGTGGACCGCGGGGTGAACAAGGGCAAGGTCGCCACCCTCGTGGCCTCCGACAACGTCGCGGGCGGCGTGCTGTCCGCGAAGACGATGGCGGACAAGCTCGGCGGCAAGGGCAAGATCGTCATCCTTCAGGGCCAGGCCGGCACGTCCGCGGCCCGGGAGCGCGCGGAGGGCTTCGCGAAGGGGCTCAAGGCGTACCCCGGCATCAAGGTCGTCGCGCAGCAGCCCGCCGACTTCGACCGCACCAAGGGCCTCGACGTGATGTCGAACCTGCTCCAGTCGCACCCGGACGTGCAGGGTGTGATCGCCGCCAACGACGAGATGGCGCTCGGCGCGATCAAGGCGCTCGGCAGCAAGGCCGGGAAGTCGGTGCCGGTGATCGGCTTCGACGGCGAGGCCGACGGGATCAAGGCGGTCGCCGCGGGCACGATGTACGCCTCGGTGGCCCAGCAGCCGCGCGAACTCGGTGAGATCGCGGTGCGCAACGCGCTGAAGGCGGCGCAGGGCAAGAAGATCGCGGACGCGGTGAAGGTGCCGGTGAAGGTCGTGACGGAGAAGAACGCGGCCGACTTCGAATGACACCCTCGTACTCTTTGCACAGACGTACGAAGAAAGGCACAGCATGAACACGTACGACCTCCTCGTCGTCGGGTCGGCCAACGCCGACCTGGTGGTGGGCGTCGAGCGCCGGCCGGCCGCCGGGGAGACCGTCCTCGGCTCCGACCTGGCCGTCCACCCGGGCGGCAAGGGCGCCAACCAGGCGGTCGCCGCCGCCAGGCTGGGCGCCCGTACGGCGCTGCTCGCGCGGGTCGGTGACGACGGGCACGGGAGGCTGCTGCGGGAGTCGATGGAGTCGGCGGGCGTCGACACGTCCGGCGTCCTGGTCGGCGGGGCGCCCACCGGGGTCGCGCTGATCACCGTCGACCCGTCCGGGGACAACTCCATCGTGGTGTCGCCGGGGGCGAACGGGCGGCTGACACCGGACGACGTACGGGCCGCGGGCGAACTGTTCGCGGGCGCCCGGGTCGTCTCCACGCTCCTGGAGATCCCGCTGGAGACGGTCGCGCAGGTCGCGCGTTCGCTCGCCGACGGGGCCCGGCTCGTGCTGAACCCCTCGCCGCCCGCGCCGCTGCCGGACGAGGTCCTCGCGGTCTGCGACCCGCTGATCGTGAACGAGCACGAGGCCCGTGTGGTGCTCGGCGCGGACACCGCCGGGGGGCCCGAGGAGTGGGCGCGGGCGCTGCTCGCGCTCGGCCCGCGCTCGGTCGTCGTCACGCTCGGCTCCGAGGGCGCGCTCGTCGCGGACGCTTCGGGTACGTCGCGGGTGGCGTCGGTGAAGGTCGGGGCGGTGGACACGACAGGCGCCGGGGACGCGTTCACGGCGGCGCTCGGCTGGCGGCTCGGGACCGGCGCCTCGCTCACCGAGGCCGCGGCGTACGCGGCCCGGGTCGGCGCGGCCGCCGTCACCAAGGAGGGCGCGCAGGCGTCGTACCCGACCGCGGAAGAGGTCGCGGCGCTGTGAAGAGGTCCGGCATTCTCAACCGTCATCTGGCGGGCGCCGTGGCCGAGCTGGGGCACGGGGACGGGGTGCTCATATGCGACGCGGGGCTGCCCGTCCCGGCCGGGCCGCGCGTCGTCGACCTCGCTTTCCGGGCCGGGGTCCCCGCGTTCGCGGAGGTCCTCGACGGGCTCCTCGACGAGCTGGTGATCGAGGCGGGCACGGCCGCGCACGAGGTGCGCGCGGCCAACCCGGCGGCGGCCGAGCTGCTCCGGGAGCGCGTCCCGGAGCTGGGCTTCGTCCCGCACGAGGAGCTGAAGCGGCTCTCCGCGGGCGCGCGCCTGATCGTGCGGACCGGGGAGGCGCGGCCGTACGCGAACGTGCTGCTGCGGTGCGGCGTCTTCTTCTGAGGCCGGCCGTCCGGGGGTGATCCGGAACCGACGAGGGGCCCGGTCCGCGGACCGGGCCCCTCGGGCCTTCCCCCTCCGTCCGGACTTCCTCGATCCCCCCAGATCCCCCTCCGAAAGTCCTGACGCACGTTAGACCGGCGGCGGACGGAAAGGTTGCACGGCCGCGGAGCGTTTTCTTTCCGGGATTCTCAGCAGGCGTGCTCCGCGAACCTGGCCACCGTCTCCACCAGCACCTCGCGGCCGTCGCGCGCCCACAGCCCGTCGTTGAACAGCTCGACCTCGATCGGCCCGGCGTAGCCCTGCTCCTCGACCAGAGCGCGCCAGCGGCGCAGGTCGACGGCGCCGTCCCCGAGCTGGCCGCGTCCGTTGAGCACGCCCTCGGGCAGCGGTGTCGTCCAGTCCGCCAGCTGGAACGCCGCGATCCGCCCCTGCGCCCCGGCCCGCGCGATCTGCTCGGGCGCCCGGTCGTCCCACCAGATGTGGTACGTGTCCACGCAGACGCCGACCTGGTGCGCGGGGAACCGCTCGGCGATGTCCAGGGCCTGTCCGAGCGTCGAGACCACGCAGCGGTCGGCCGCGTACATCGGGTGCAGCGGCTCGATGGCGAGGCGCACCCCCTTCTCCGCGGCGTACGGGGCGAGTTCGGTGAGCGCGTCGGCGATCCGCTCGCGGGCGCCCGCCAGGTCGTGCGATCCGGCCGGGAGCCCGCCGGAGACGAGGACGAGAACGTCCGTGCCGAGGGTGACGGCCTCGTCGACGGCGCGCTTGTTGTCCTCGATCGCGGCCTTGCGCCCGGCCGGGTCGGCGGCGGTGAGGAAGCCGCCGCGGCAGTGCGTGGAGACGGTCAGGCCCGCGCCCTTGAGCAGCGCGGCCGCCGCCTCGACGCCGTACGCCTGCACGGGCGCGCGCCAGGTGCCGACGGACTGGACGCCGGACTCGGCGCAGGCCGCGACGAGTTCGGGCAGGGCGAGCTGCTTGACCGTCATCTGGTTGAGGGAGAAGCGGGGGTCGGCGGGGCTCATGAGGTGACTCCGTACAGGGCGAGCAGGTGCTTCATCCGGGCCTCGGCCAGCTCCGGGCGCGGGAAGAGGCCCAGGCCGTCGGCGAGTTCGTAGGCCGTCGCGAAGTGCGGCAGCGAGCGGGCGGACTGCAGACCGCCGACCATGGCGAAGTGGTCCTGGTGCCCGGCGAGCCAGGCCAGGAGGACGACGCCGGTCTTGTAGTAGCGGGTCGGGGTCTGAAAGAGGTGGCGGGACAACTCGACGGTCGGGTCGAGGAGTTCGCGGAAGCCCTTCGCGTCGCCGGTGTCCAGGACCCGTACGGCCTGGGCGGCGAGCGGGCCGAGCGGGTCGAAGATGCCGAGCAGCGCGTGGCTGAAGCCGCGCTCGTCACCGGCGATCAGCTCGGGGTAGTGGAAGTCGTCGCCGGTGTAGCAGCGCACGCCTCTCGGGAGGCGGCGGCGCAGCTCGACCTCACGCCCGGCGTCGAGCAGCGACACCTTGATGCCGTCGACCTTGTCCGGGTGCGCGGCGATGACGTCGAGGAAGGTCTCCGTCGCGGCGTCCAGGTCGGTGGAGCCCCAGTAGCCGTCGAGCGCCGGGTCGAACATGGGGCCGAGCCAGTGCAGGACGACGGGTTCGGCGGACTGGCGCAGCAGGTGCCCGTAGACCTCCAGGTAGTCCTCGGGGCCGCGGGCGGCGGCGGCCAGAGCGCGGGACGCCATGAGGATCGCCTGCGCGCCCGTCCCCTCCACGAGCGCGAGCTGTTCCTCGTAGGCGGCGCGTACGCCCGCCAGGTCGGCGGGGCCGGTGAGCTGGTCGGTGCCGACGCCGCACGCGATGCGCCCGCCGACGGCCTTCGCCTCGGCCGCGGAGCGCCGGATGAGTTCGGCGGCGCTCCCCCAGTCCAGGCCCATGCCGCGCTGCGCGGTGTCCATCGCCTCGGCGACCCCGAGCCCGTGCGCCCACAGGTGGCGGCGGAAGGCGAGGGTGGCGTCCCAGTCGACGGCGGCCGGGGCGCCGGGGTGCGTGTCGGCGAACGGGTCGGCGACGACGTGCGCCGCCGAGAAGACGACCCGGGAGGTGAACGGCGCGCCGGTGTCGAGGGCGAGGGGCGTGGTGCGCGGTTCGTAGGTCCGCAGCGCGCCCGTGGCGTCGGGGAGTCGCAGGGTCACAGCGTGATCTCCGGTACGTCGATGCGGCGGCCCTCGGCGGACGACTTCAGGCCCAGCTCGGCGAGTTGGACGCCGCGGGCGCCGGCCAGCAGGTCCCAGTGGTAGGGCGCGTCGGTGTACACGTGCTTGAGGAACAGCTCCCACTGCGCCTTGAAGCCGTTGTCGAACTCGGTGTTGTCGGGCACCTCCTGCCACTGGTCGCGGAAGGAGTAGGTGGCGGGGATGTCCGGGTTCCAGACCGGCTTCGGTGTCGCGCTGCGGTGCTGGACACGGCAGTTGCGCAGTCCGGCGACGGCGGAGCCCTCGGTGCCGTCGACCTGGAACTCGACCAGCTCGTCGCGGTTGACGCGCACCGTCCAGGAGGAGTTGATCTGCGCGACGACGCCGCCCTCCAGCTCGAAGACGCCGTACGCGGCGTCGTCGGCGGTGGCGTCGTAGGGCTTGCCGCTCTCGTCCCAGCGCTGCGGGATGTGCGTGGTGACCAGCGCCTGCACGGAGGCGACCCGGCCGAACAGCTCGTGCAGCACGTACTCCCAGTGCGGGAACATGTCGACGGCGATGCCGCCGCCGTCCTCGGCGCGGTAGTTCCAGCTGGGGCGCTGCGCCTCCTGCCAGTCGCCCTCGAAGACCCAGTAGCCGAACTCGCCGCGCACGGACAGGATCTTGCCGAAGAAGCCGCCGTCGATGAGCCGCTTCAGTTTGAGCAGCCCCGGCAGGAAGATCTTGTCCTGGACGACGCCGGACCTGACGCCCGTGTCCTTGGCGAGCCGGGCCAGCTCCAGGGCGCCGTCGAGACCGGTGGCGGTCGGCTTCTCGGTGTAGACGTGCTTGCCCGCGGCGATCGCCTTCTTGAGGACCTCCTCGCGGCCGGAGGTCATCGCGGCATCGAAGAAGATGTCGATGCTGTCGTCGGCGAGGACGGCGTCGACGTCGGTGGAGATGTTCTCCTCGGGCAGGCCGTGCTTGGCGGCGAGCGCGCGCAGCGCGTGCGCGCGGCGGCCCACGAGGACCGGCTCGGGCCACAGCACCGTGCCGTCGCCGAGGTCGAGCCCGCCCTGCTCGCGCAGGGCCAGCAGCGAGCGGACGAGGTGCTGGCGGTAGCCCATGCGCCCCGTCACACCGTTCATGGCGATGCGCACCGTCTTGCGTGTCACGTGAGTCCCTTCGTCCTGCCTCGTCCCGGCCGGCCCGCCGTACGGTGACCGGTCCGTCGGCATGCGCCTGTGCGCGCCTGCCACGGTCGCGGCAGCAAGCGCTTTCTACGTGGAAAGAAGCTAGCCTCTGCACAGCCGCTCGGACAAGAGCGGATACCAGACCGGCCGGGGCCCGCCGAGGACAGGCGCGCGTCCGGCCGTCGACGGAGGATGACTCGATGACCGTGACCCTGGCGGACGTGGCCGCCCGCGCGCAGGTGTCCCCCGCCACCGTCTCGCGGGTGCTGAACGGCAACTACCCGGTCGCCGCGGCCACCCGCGAGCGGGTGCTCAAGGCCGTGGACGACCTCGACTACGTGCTCAACGGCCCGGCCAGCGCCCTCGCCGCGGCCACCTCCGACCTGGTCGGGGTCCTCGTCAACGACATCGCCGACCCCTTCTTCGGGATCATGGCCTCCGCGGTCCAGTCGGAGATCGTCGGGCCCGGCGGCCGGGCCGGCGGGGAGCGGCTCGCGGTGGTCTGCAACACGGGCGGCTCGCCGGAGCGCGAGCTGACCTATCTGACCCTGCTCCAGCGCCAGCGGGCGGCGGCGGTCGTCCTCACCGGCGGGGCCATCGAGGACGCGGGCCACGTCGCCGCGGTCGCCAACAAGCTGCGGCGCCTGGCGGAGGCCGGCACCCGTGTGGTGCTGTGCGGGCGGCCGCCGGTGCCGGAGACGGACGCGGCGGCGCTGACCTTCGACAACCGGGGCGGGGCGCGGGAGCTGACCGGTCATCTGCTCTCCCTCGGGCACCGCCGGATCGGTTACGTGGCGGGCCCCCAGGAGCGCACGACGACCCGGCACCGCCTGGAGGGCCACCGGGCGGCGCTCGCGGACGCGGGCGTCACGGAGTCGGACGGGCTGGTGGTGCACGGCCCCTACGACCGTGCGGCCGGGTATGCGGCGACGAACGAACTGCTGCGGGCGGAGCCGGAGTTGACCGCCGTGGTCGCGGCCAATGACACGGTGGCACTGGGGGCGTGTGCGGCGTTGCGGGAGGCGGGGCTGCGGATTCCCGAGGACGTGTCGGTGGCGGGGTTCGACGATCTTCCCTTCAGCGTGGACGCGGTGCCCGCGCTGACGACGGTGCGGTTGCCTCTGGCGGAGGCGGCGGGGCGGGCGGGGCGGATTGCGATGGGGCGGGAAGGGGTGCCGGCGGGTGGGGTGGATGTGGTGTGCGGGGAGTTGATGGTGCGGGGGTCTACGGGGGCTCCGCGGAGGGTTTGACGGGGTAGGGGTGGGGGTGGGGTGCTGCGGTGGTTCTCCGGGCGCGGGTCGGTGGGGGCCGGGCGCGCCGTTCCCCGCGCCCCTTACGGGGCTGTGTGTCGTCTGCGGCGTCATTGTGGTTGCTCGCGCAGTTCCCCGCGCCCCTGGAGCATGCGGCTTCGCCGCAGCTCCCCGATGAGATGGCGCACGCAGTGCGCATCTCAGGGGCGCGGGGAACTGCGCGAGGTGGCCCGCCGGGCCGTGGACGAGTGACTGCCCAGGGGCGCGGGGAACTGCGCGAACCCGGAGGTGCGGGGCCCGCGCAGTGCGTCCGGGGTGGTGCGCGGGCCCATCACACCAGTGGGCGGCGGCCTCGTTCCTGGTAGGGGAAATTCTGGTCCGCTCCGGGCAGCGTCGGTTTGGGGAGTGACGCCACGTCCTCCTTGGCCTGCGTCAACTGCTCAGCCGTGCCCTGGGGCAGCCGGGGCGCCTGCGGCGTCGCGTTCGTGAAGCGGAACGCCGAGGTGAGGTCGCCGAAGGTGGACCGGCGCCAGTCGGTGATGTTGGGCTCCGCGACGCCCGTGAACTTCTCCAGGAACTGCAGCACCGAGGTGTGGTCGAAGGACTCGGAGGCGACCCAGCCGCCGACCGTCCACGGCGAGACGATGATCGCCGGGACCCGGAACCCGCCGCCGACCGGCAGCCCGCCCACGAACTCATCGGCCGTGCCCGCCTTCGGCGTGGGCGGGGCCACATGGTCGAAGAGGCCGTCGTTCTCGTCGTAGTTGAGGATGAACGCGGTCTTCGCCCAGACCTTCGGGTTGGCGGCGATGGCCTCGATCTTCCGGGACACGAAGTCGGCTCCGGCGGCGGGCAGGTAGTCGGGGTGCTCCGACTGGTAGCCCGTCGGCATGATCCAGCTGACCGCGGGGAGCCGGTCGTTGCGGGCGTCGTCCTCGAAGGTGCCCTCGGGCTGGGGGCGCACCCCTCGCTCGTAGAGGTCGGAGCCGGGCTGCGCGTTCTTGAAGGTGGCGAACTGCTCCAGCAGGTTGCAGCCGTAGTCGTCCTCCTGCTGGTAGACCTTCCAGCTCACGCCGGCCGCCTGGAGGCGCTCGGCGTACGTCGTCCAGCGGTACGGGGAGGGCGCCTTGTTGTTCAGGATCGGGCCGCCCCGGGTGCCGGACGGGTCGATCGTGCCCGTCATCCAGTAGAGGCGGTTGGGCCAGGTCGGGCCGAGGACCGAGCAGAAGTAGTGGTCGCAGATGGTGAAGGTCTCGGCCAGCGCGAACTGGAACGGGATGTCCTTGCGGGTGTAATAGCCCATCACGTACGGGCCGTTGACCCCGTCGGCCTTGCGGTGGGCGGGGAGCCACTGGTCCATGGCGCCGTTGTTCCACGCCTCGTGCTGGACGGTCCAGGCGTGGCTGGTGGACGGGATGGCCTGGGCGCTGGTGGTGTGCGTGTCGAGGTGGAAGGGGAGGAGGTACCCCTTCGGGTTCTCGGCGTCGGGCTGGTAGAAGACCGAGCGGCCGGTGCTCAGCTGGAGCGCGGCGGGGTCGTTGAAGCCGCGGACACCCTTGAGCGTGCCGAAGTAGTGGTCGAAGGACCGGTTCTCCTGCATGAGCAGCACGACGTGCTCGATGTCGCGCAGCGAACCCTGGCGGGGCGGCCCCGCGGCGACGGCCTTCTGCACGCTGGGCGGCAGGAGCGAGAGCGCGGCGGCGCCGCCGGCGGCGCCGGCCGCCGAGCCGAGGAGCCTGCGTCGGGTCAGTTCGGGCATGGGGCGTCTCCTGGGGGGTGGAGTGGTCCTGACGGGCGGTTCGGGCCGGGCGGGGGCCGGTGCGCCACGGGCCGCCGGGATCACTGTGCGGGCCGTGCGACGTGCGGCGGAGGGGGCCAACGGTGAACTCGGGCGCAACATGCGGGAAGGGGCTGGCCGACCCATGGGCCGCCCTTGAACCGCTGTACCTGCCCCAGGCACGGACATGACCCGGGGGCGCCCGCGACCGCCCCGGCTGTCCGGTCCGTGGCCGCACCCGCCGGCCTGGCGCGGCCCGGACGCCGCCTTCGGGGTCCCTGAGCGCGTCACCCGGCCGCGTCCGTGAGCCGGCGCGTCCGGCATCGCGAGGTGAGTCATGACCGTCCGGGGCATCCGTTCCTTTGACCGCATCTACACGAGCGTCGGCGGCGCACCCGGCTACGGCCGTCACCTGTACGCCCCATACACCCTCACGGAGTCCCGAGTCCGCTCTGAGCTGGCCCATCCGGAGCAGAGCGGCGCTCTCGACGCGGCGGAGCCGCGCGCCCGGTCCGCCGCGTCGCCGCGGCCGGCGCCGCACGAGTGATCTGAGTGACGGGCGTGAGCGCGGGTAAGGTCCGCCCCATGAAACTGGCGTTCTCCACCCTCGGTGTCCCCGGCCTGCCGCTGGCCGACGTCCTCAGCCTCGCGACCGCGCACGGCTTCCACGGTGTGGAGCTGCGCGCCCATCCCGAGGAGCCGGTCCACCCGGGCCTCGACGCGGCCGCGCGGGCCGAGGCGGTCCACGCCTTCAAGGCCGCGGGGGTCGAGATCCTGGCTGTCGCGGGGTACGCGCGGGTCGCGGCGCCCGGGGACGACGCGCCCGTGCTCGACGAGGTCCGCGCCCTCGTCGACCTCGCCCACGACCTCGGGGCGCCGTACGTACGGGTCTTCCCCGGCGGCGGGGACGGGCTCGACGACGCGGCCCGGGCGGATGCCGACGCGGTCGCGGCGCGCCGGCTCGGGGTCGCCGCGGAGTACGCGGCCGACCGGGACGTACGGGTCCTGCTGGAGACGCACGACTCGCACCGCACCGGCGCCGACGCCTCCCGCGTCGTCGGCCCGGTCGGCCACCGCAACGTCGGTGTGCTGTGGGACGTCATGCACACCTGGCTGGGCGGCGAGCAGCCCTCGGTCTCCTACGCGGCGCTCTCCCCGTACCTCGGTTACGTGCAGGTCAAGGACGTCGCGGGGGCCGACGACACGACGCCGCTCGCGCTCGGCGCGGGGGTGCTCCCGCTCGCCGAGTGCGTCGAGGTGCTCAGCCGCGAGGGCTGGGACGGCTGGCTCTGCTGGGAGTACGAGGCGCGCTGGTACGAGTCGGCCGCGCCGCTCCCCGGGATCCTCGGCGGCGGGCGGGAGTATCTGGCCCGGCTGCTCAACGAGTCGGCGTAGGTTCCGGGTCCGGCTGAACGTCCGCCCCGTGCGGTGCGGCGCCGGGCGCGGGGTGTCGTGGTGGCCGCCCGCGCCGTTCCCCGCGCCGCGTCGGGACGCTCGTCAGCGCCACGCCGGCGACCAGGAGCCCCGCCGCGCACCAGCGCAGCGGGGTCACGTCCTCGTGCAGGAACAGGGCGGCCGACGACATGCCGAAGACCGGGACCAGGAGGGAGTACGGGGCGACCGTCGAGGCGTCGTAGCGGCGCAGCAGCCGGCTCCAGACGCCGAAGCCGAAGAGCGTGGTGACCAGGGCCACGTAGCCGATCGCGGCGGCGCCCGGCAGGTCGAGGGAGGTCAGCGCGGCGGCGTCGCGGGCGGGCCCCTCGAAGAGGAGGGAGAGCGCGAGGAGCGGCAGGACCGGGACCGCGCTCGACCAGACCATGAAGGTGAACGGGGCGTCGGGGGCCGCCTTGCGGGTCAGCACGTTCGACACGCCCCAGAACGCCGCCGCCACCAGGACGAGCGCGAAGGCACCCAGCGGGCCCGAACCGCCCTCGTCCACGGCCGCCACCGCGATGCCCATGAGCGCCACGGCCATGCCCGCCACCCGGACGTGGCCGGGGCGCTCGCCGAGGAACGCGAAGGCGAGCAGCGCCGTGAAGACGGACTGCACCTGGAGCACGAGCGAGGAGAGTCCGGCGGGCATCCCGGCGTTCATGCCGACGAAGAGCAGCCCGAACTTGCCGACGCCCAGGGCGAGTCCGACCCCGGCGATCCAGCGCCACGGCACGCGGGGGCGGCCGGCGAGCAGGACCGCGGGGAAGGCGGCGAGCAGGAAGCGCAGGGCGCAGAAGAGCAGGGGCGGGAAATGGCCGAGGCCGATGTCGATGACGACGAAGTTCACGCCCCACAGGGCGGCGACGAGGACGGCGAGGCCGGTGTGCGCGGGTCTCATGCGTCGAGCATCGGCGCCATGACTGTGTAGCACCAGCGATGATTGCTCCATGGTTGGATGAAGCACTGCTACATCCGATCCAGGGCGCGGCGCGCAGGCGCCGACGCCGGCGAGGGGGCCCGCGTGCTCGACGTCCAGCGGCTGCGCGCACTGCACGCCGTCTCTGTCCACGGCACCGTCGGAGCCGCCGCTGCCGCCCTCGGGTACACCCCGTCCGCCGTCTCCCAGCAGATCGCGAAGCTGGAGCGGGAGACCAGGACGGTGCTGCTCGAACGGGCCGGGCGCGGCGTCAGACTCACCGACGAGGCGCACGAACTGGCGGCAGTGGCACGGGAGTTGATGGCCTTCCTGGAGCGCGCCGAGACCGGCATCGAGGAGCGGCGCGGGGTGCCCGCCGGGCGGTTGACGGTCGCCGCGTTCCCGTCGGCGGCGCGCGGGTTGCTGCCGGCCGCGCTCGCCGGGCTCGCCGCCGGCCATCCGGCGCTCGACGTGCGGCTCACCGAGGTCGACCCGCACCTGTCGGTGGACCTTGTCGCCAAGGGCGCCGTCGATCTGGCCGTCGCGCACGACTGGGACATCGCGCCACTGCCCGCCCCGGCCGGGGTGGAGCAGGCCGTCCTCGGCGAGGACCTGTGCGATCTGCTCGTCCCGGCCGGGCATCCGCTGGCCGGGCGGCCTGCGGTGCGGCGCGAGGAGTTGGGCGGCGAGCGGTGGGTGTCGCAGCCGCCGGGCCGGGTCTGCCACGACTGGCTCGTCCGTACGATGCGCTCCGCGGGGCACGAGCCGCGGATCGTGCACCAGGCCGACGAGAACCCGACGCTGGTGGCGCTGGTCGCGGCGGGTCTCGGGGTGGCGGTCATCCCCCGCCTCGGCCGCGGCGCCCTCCCGCCGGGTGTCGCGGTGGCGGGCCTCGATCCGCTCCCCCGGCGCCGGGTCTACGCCCTCTGGCGCGCGGAGACGTCTCGGCGTCCCGCCGTCACGGAGATGGTGCGTGCGCTGCGGGAACAGTCCCGCACGACCCTCCTCCCGGAGTAACCCGGGCCACTCCCCCGGCCGCGCCCCAATGGCCCTTCCCGCGCAGTTCCCCGCGCCCCTAAAAGGCGCACTACGTGCGCCCCGCTTTTCGGCTGCGGGTCGGTGGGGCTTCTCGCGCAGTTCCCCGCGCCCCTGAGATGCGCACTGCGTGCGCCATCTCATCGGGGAGCTGCGGCGAAGCCGCATGCTCCAGGGGCGCTCACCCCTGCCTGTTCACTCCACCCCTGCCTGCTCACCT
>NZ_JBEXOS010000080.1:28794-32648 GCF_040611655.1 Streptomyces sp. NPDC006552 | reverse complement strand
GTTCCCCGCGCCCCTGGAGCATGCGGCTTCGCCGCAGCCCCATGGGCCCGATGAGATGGCGCACGCAGTGCGCATCTCAGGGGCGCGGGGAACGGCGCGAGAAGCCCCACGGCGGGACAGCCGAGCACGCACCCAGGGGCGCGGGGAACTGCGCGGCCCGCACCAGCGGGCTCAGCAAGCGTGTCGGTCGCGTTCAGCCGAGTACAGATGACTGTCACGGAACTGCGTGGCCCCGAGCGTCCGCCCCACCAAAATCACCGCCGTACGCAACACACCCGCCGACTTCACCTGCCCCGCGATGTCCCCCAACGTCCCCCGCAGCACCACCTCGTCGGCCCGGCTCGCATACGCCACCACGGCCGCCGGACACCCGGCCCCATAGTGCGGAAGCAGCTCGGAGACGATCCGGTCGACATAGCGGGCGCCGAGGTGCAGGACGAGCAACGCCCCGCTCGCCCCGAGCGTCGCCAGGTCCTCCCCGGCCGGCATGGGCGTGGCCTGCTGCGCGATCCGGGTCAGGATGACCGTCTGCCCGACCGTCGGCACGGTCAGCTCCCGCTTCAGCGCCGCCGCGGCCGCCGCGAACGCCGGTACCCCGGGCACCACCTCGTAGGGAATGCCCGCCGCGTCGAGCCGCCGCATCTGCTCGGCGACCGCGCTGAACACGGACGGGTCGCCCGAGTGCAGCCGGGCCACGTCGTGCCCGGCGGCGTGCGCGGCGACCAGCTCCGCCTCGATGGCGTCGAGATCGAGCCGCGCGGTGTCGACGAGCCGCGCGTCCGGCGGGCACTCGGCGAGGAGTTCGCGGGGTACGAGCGAGCCCGCGTACAGGCACACCTGGCACGCGGCGAGGGTGCGCGCGCCGCGCACCGTGATGAGGTCGGCGGCGCCGGGGCCCGCCCCGATGAAGTACACGGTCATGGCTGTCCCGCCTCTGGAGTTCGGAGATTTTCACAGCCGGGCACAGCGGCCACAGGCTTTGTCACCGACCACTGCGTGACCGGCATCGCCTGGCGCCAGCCGGTGAAGCCGCCGACCGGCACGGCGTGCGCGACGGCCAGTTTCACGAGGTCGCCGCCGTGGCGCCGGTACCAGTCCGCGAGCAGCGCCTCGGACTCCAGCGTCACGGTGTTGGCGACGAGCCGCCCGCCCGGGGGCAGCGCCGCCCAGCACCGGTCGAGAAGGCCGGGCGCGGTGAGCCCGCCGCCGACGAAGACCGCGTCGGGCGTGGGCAGATCGGCCAGCGCGTCCGGCGCCGGGCCGGTCACGACGGTCAGCTGCGGCACCCCGAGCCGGGCCGCGTTGCGCCCGATCCGCGCGGCCCGCTCCGGGTCGCGTTCGACCGCGTACGCCCGGCACGAGGGGTGGGTGCGCAGCCATTCGACGCCGATGGAGCCGGAGCCGCCGCCCACGTCCCAGAGGAGTTCGCCGGGGGCGGGGGCGAGCGCGGCGAGGGTCGCGGCCCGCACGTGCCGCTTGGTGAGCTGTCCGTCGCTGTCGTACGCGGCGTCCGGCAGTCCGGGCACCGCGCCGAGCCGCAGCGCGCCGGGGGCGCGGCGGCAGTCGACGGCGATCACGTTCAGGGGGTCGGCGGGCCCGTGGTCCCACGCCTCGGCGACGCCTTCGTACGCGGTCTCGGCCTCGGTGCCCAGCTGTGCCAGGACGGTCAGCCGGCTGGGTCCGTAGCCGCGGTCGGTGAGCAGGGCGGCCACCTCGGCGGGGGTGTGCGCCCCGGCCGACAGGACGAGGACCCGGCGGCCGTCGTGCAGGGCGGCGGCGAGCCGGTCGGCGGGGCGGCCCACCAGGGTGACGGTCTCGGTCTCCTCGACGGGCCAGCCGAGCCGCGCGCAGGCGTAGGAGAGGGAGGACGGGTGCGGCAGGACGCGGATGGCGCCGGCGCCCGCGGTCTCGATCAGGGTCCGCCCGATCCCGTAGAAGAGCGGGTCGCCGCTGGCCAGGACGGCGAGGCGGCGGTCCGCGTAACGGGCGAGCAGGCCGGGTACGGCGGGCCGCAGCGGCGAGGGCCACGCCACCCGTTCCCCGGCGCACTCCGTGTCCGGCAGCAGCGCGAGCTGGCGGGGGCCGCCGATGACGGCTCCGGCGGCGCGCAGGACGGCGCGGGAGGTCTCCGGGAGTCCGGGCCAGCCGTCGGCGCCGATCCCGACGACGGTCACCTGGGGCGGCGCGGGGATCGTCGGAGTCACTGCCTGGTACCTCGTACGCGGTGCGTCATGCTCGGGAGGGTTACGTGTAGTCAAGGGAGCCGCACTCTATCGGGCGACATCGGCTCCCCCGCCGACGCCCCTGGAGCGCCGATGTCCCGCACCCCCCTCACCGGCCGCCTCGCCCCGATCATGCCGGGCCGCGACCTGGCGGCGACGGTCTCCTTCTACGGGCGGCTCGGCTTCGCGGCCGAGGCCCACCAGCCCGGCGACGGGTATCTGATCCTCGTCCGCGACGAGGCCGAACTGCACTTCTTCCACGCCCCCGACACGGACCCGCTGACCACCGCGCACGCCGTGTACCTGCGGCTGGACGGCGGCGCGCACGTCGTGGACGCGCTGCACGCGGAGTGGCTGGCGACGGGCCTGAGCGAGGACCCGTACGCGACGCCGCGCCTCGTGGAGCCGGACGACACGGTGTACGGGATGCGGGAGTTCGCACTCGTCGACCCGGACGGGAACCTGCTGCGGATCGGCGCCGTCCTGGAGGCGACGGAGGGCTGACGGTGGCCCGGGGCGGCCGGGGCCGACGCGCCGCCGCCGCGTCCGGTCCCCTGAGCGGCCTCGCGCGCGGTGTTACCTCGGCACCACGGGTGTCACCCCGGACCGGGTGACGGCGAGCGGGAGGTACGGGACGGCATGACGAGATACGGGACGGTGCGGGCCTGGGTCGTGTCCGCCGCGGTGCTCGGGGCGGCGGCCCTGCCGGCGGCGCAGGCGCGGGCCGCGGACCCCGGCACGGTCACGGCGGCGGACGCGGACGCGGACAAGGTCCACGCGGCCGTCGTCTGGCCGGTCATGACGACCCCGCACGAGACGGCGGCGGCGCTCGGCTCGGGCGCGAGCGCGCAGGCCGTCTTCGACGACGACACGCTGGCCGGGCTGTTCGCGGCGGGCGGGCGGCTGCGCGAGGTCGTCGACGCGGGCCGGGGCCGCGAGGTCAGCTGGGTCCTCGACCCGGACCTGGTGCTCTCCGCGCAGGCGATGGCGGACGGTTACCGCCTGGCGGACGGCGCGGGTTCCAGCAACCCGCAGGACAGCACGCGCGGCACCGGGCAGAGCGCGGCGCGCTCCTGGCTCGCCGCGCTCAAGGCGGCGGTCAAGGGGCGTGACGTGTGGCTGCTGCCGTACGCGGACCCGGACCTGGCCTCGCTCGCCCGGCACCCGGGCGCCGACACCGACGACCTGACCGAGGTCGTCGTGGGGCTCGCGGCCGACGCGAGGGAGCAGGTCGACCGGGTGCTCGGCACCGGGACCCGGACCGGCCTCGGCTGGCCCGCCGACGGGACGCTCGACACGGCGATCACCCAACTGGGTACGGAGTTGGGGGTCGACCACATGCTCACCTCCGGCGAGGGCCTCACCCCGGCAGGCGAAGCCCCGGTGACCCTCACCCCGGGCACGAAGGGTTCCCCCACCGGACCGACCAGCACCACCGAACCCGGCACGGGTACGGGCACGGGTGCCGGTACGGGCACGGGCACGGGTGCCGGTACGGGCACGGGTGCCGGTAGGGGCACCGGCCCTGGCACGAGCACTGGCCCTGGCACCGGCACCGGCACCGGCACCGGACCTGGCACGAGCACCGGCACAGGCAGCGGACCTGGCACGAGCACCGGCCCCGGCCCCGGC
>NZ_JBEXOS010000080.1:0-28695 GCF_040611655.1 Streptomyces sp. NPDC006552 | reverse complement strand
CACCGTCCTTGGCACCAGGACGGGCAGCGGCCCTGGCACCGGCACGAGCACCGGCCTTGGCACCGGCACAGGCAGCGGACCTGGCACGAGCACCGGCCCCGGCCCCGGCACCGTCCTTGGCACCAGGACGGGCAGCGGCCCTGGCACCGGCACGAGCACCGGCCTTGGCACCGGCACAGGCAGCGGACCTGGCACGAGCACCGGTCCTGGCACCGGCACGGGCACCGACCCCGGCACCGACACCAGCACCGACCCTGGCACCGGCACGGTCCGCGGCCCCGATCCCGCCGCCGGCCCGGCCCGCCCCGATGACGAGGGCGACTTCACCACCGCCGCCGACACCCGTAAGGTCACCGCCCTCCCCTACGACCCCGGCATCACCACCGCCCTGGCCCGCATCCAGGACCCCGGCCCGGACCCGGAGGCCTCCCGGGCCCCCTCCTTGTCGCCCTCCCCCTTCCCGTCCGCGACCACGAGCACGACCCCCGGCCTCGACGGCAGCACCGGCCCCAGCGGCGCGAGCCCCTCCGTCTCCGCCGGCGGTGACGAGAGCGACGACACGCCCGACCCCGCCGAGGTCACCCGCCTCACCGGGCTGCTCAAGCAGAACGCCCGGCCCGTCGTCGTCCCGCCGCGCGACCTGTCCGGGACGGCGGCGAACGCGCTCAAGGCCGCCCTCGCCACCGGCACCGACGACGGCTGGCTGGATCTCGAAGGGCTCCGCAACGCCGACGACGACCCGGTGGCGGGCCGGGCGGCGGCGCCCGCGGCCTCCCCGGCCGGGCCGCGCGCCGACGACCTCACCGCGGCGCAACTGCGCGCCGTCGCCGCCGACCTGGACCGCCTGGCCACCCTCGCGAAGGTCCTCGCCGACCCGAAGGGAACCACCGCGTCCGTGCACGCGGCCATGGCGCGGGCCCTGTCCACCGCGTGGCGCCCGCAGCACCACACGGCGCAGCGGGCCTTCCAGCGGCGCACGTCCGCCTTCCTGGCCACGTCCGAGGAGTCCCTGCGCCTCGTGCAGAAGACCACCCTCACCCTCACCTCCGGCGACTCCACGGTCCCGGTGACGGTCGACAACGGCCTCCAGCAGCCGGTCGCGGGCCTGGAACTGCGCGTCTTCTCCAGCGACCCCGAGCGGCTGAAGGTCGGCGACACGAAGCTGCCGGTGGAGGCGGCGGGTTCGGCGAGCCACACCACGCCCATCGACGTCACGGCCAAGGCCAACGGCAAGGCGCGGATCACCGCCCGCCTCTACACCCGCAGCGACGGCAAGCCGTGGGGCGAGCCGATGACGTTCGAGGTGGACGTGACCTCCGTGTCGACGGGCGCGATCTCCGTGGTGGCGGCGGGGGTGGTCCTCATCGTGGCGGCGGCGCTGTTCCGGATGCGGCGGGTGCGCAGGCGGCGGGCGCCGCGGCCCCCGGTGGAGTGAGCCCGCGCGGCACCGTGCGGCTCAGCGGGCCCAGACCGGGACCCAGGTGCCGGCCCGGCGCGGCCCGCCGTACGCGCGCAGCAGGTGCGCGCGCAGGGCCCCGAGGCCCGGGTGCGGGTTGTCGTCCCGCCACAGCAGCGAGTGCGGGTAGACCGGTGTGGGGCGGTGGACCGGGACCGTACGCAGGTCGAGTCCGGCCGGGTAGGCGAGCGGGGTGCGCGGGCCCATGAAGGTGGCGACCGTCGTCGATTCGGCCACCGACTTCAGCAGGTGGTCCGTGCCGAAGTTCGGCCCGGCCGCGTCGATGGTGAGACCGAACTCCGCCGCCAGCTCCTCGTAGTACGCGGTCCATTCCGTGCCCGGGGTCAGACTCGGCATCGAGATCCGGTGTCCGGCCAGGCCCGCCGGGGTGACGCTCCGCGCGCCCGCGAGCGGGTGGCCGGGGCCGGTGACGAGGACGAGGGGCTCGTCGGCGACGCGGGTGCTGCGCACGCCGGGCGGCAGCTGGTCCTCGGGAACGCGGCGGGCCCAGAACGCGGCGTCGACGCTCCCCTCGCGGACCGCGGCGAGGACGGCCTTCCCGGCGGCGCCGAGCGC
This sequence comes from Streptomyces sp. NPDC006552, assembly GCF_040611655.1. NCBI lineage: Bacteria > Bacillati > Actinomycetota > Actinomycetes > Kitasatosporales > Streptomycetaceae > Streptomyces > Streptomyces sp. NPDC006552. The sequence continues at coordinate 26,663 of NZ_JBEXOS010000080.1, read as the reverse complement.
CACGATGTCGAGCGGCACTTCCGGGTGGTCGCGGTGGAAGTCCTGGACGAGCCCGGCGGTCATGGCGCGGGTGCCCATCACGTCGACGCGCAGCGGGCGCCGCCCCGGCCGCACGGACGCGGTGGCCCGGTCCAGGGCGCGCAGGACGGCCTTGGCGTGTGGCAGGAAGGCCAGCCCGTCCAGGGTCGGCCGGGCGCCGCGCGGCACCCGCGTGAACAGCCGCACGCCCAGCTCCGCCTCCAGCGCCGCGACCCGCTTGGAGACGGCCTGCTGGCTGACGCCCAGCTCCTGTGCGGCCACCTGGAACTGGCCTTCTTCGACGACGGCGACAAAGCTGCGTACGGCTTCGAGATCCACCTCTCCATACAACCACGGGTTGTACGGAGGGGGCGTTTCGGTTGTTTGCCGGGGCCGGTCCCGGACCGCTTGGATCGCCGGTCATGACGCAGATGCGGCTGGGCCGCGACTTCGGGTGGCTGTGGGCGGCGTTCGCGGTGAGCACGGCCGGTACGTGGCTCGCGCTCGACGCGTTCTCGCTGATCGCGGTGACCGTGCTGGACAGCGGCACGGCGCAGGTCTCCTTGCTGGCGGCGGCCGGGCTCGCCGTCGGGGCGCTGCTCGCGGTGCCGCTCGGGCCGTGGATCGAGTTCCGCCGCAAGCGGCCCGCGATGATCGCCGCGGACCTGGTGCGGTGCGCGGCGCTGCTCACGCTGCCCGTGGCGTACGTCCTCGACGCGCTCGGCTTCACCCAGCTGGTGGTGGTCTCGGTGGTCGTCGCCGCCGCCGACATCGTCTTCAAGGCGGCGAGCGGCGCCCATCTCAAGGCGCTGGTCCCGGCGGACGGGCTGCTGGTGGCGAGCGCCCGGTTCGAGACGACGATGTGGACGGCCACCGCGCTCGGCCCGCCGCTCGGCGGCGCCGCGATCAGCGCGTTCGGACCGTTGACGACGGTGGTCGGGGACGCGCTGAGCTATGTCCTGTCGGCGCTCGGCGTCCGCGCGATCCGCGCCGCCGAGCCGGTTCCCTCCGGAGGCGGGCGGGGATTCCGGTGGGCGGAGGTCGGGGCGGGCTGGCGCTACCTCTGGCACCACCCCGAGCTGCGCGGCCTCTTCCTGAACACATCACTCGTGAACGGGCTGATCATGGTCGGCGCCCCGCTCATGGCTGTGCTGATGCTGCGCGAACTCGGCTTCGCCGTCTGGCAGTACAGCCTCGCGTTCAGCGTGCCCTGCCTCGGCGGGCTGGTCGGCTCGCGCCTGGCGCCCCGCCTGGTCCGCCGGTACGGGGCCCTGCGGGTGCTGCGGGTCAGCGGGATCGCACGGGCCTGCTGGCCGGTGGGCCTGGCGTTCACGGGGCCCGGCGTGGGCGGGCTGCTCGTGGTGATGGCCGTCGAGTTCGGCCTGATCGCGTGCTGCGCCGTCTTCAACCCGGTGATGTCCCGCGAGCGCCTCCAGCGGACCCCGTCGGACCGGGTGGCCCGCGTCCTGTCGGCGTGGAGCATCACGAGCACGACGGTCACCGCGGTGCTGACCCTGGCGTGGGGCGGCCTCGCGGCAACCGTCGGTACGCGGGCGGCGCTGGGCGCCGCCGGGGTCCTGTTGCTGGGTACGCCGTTGCTGCTGCGCGCCGCTACGAGGGCAGAGTCCCCTGCGCGGCAGCGTTCGTGAAGGCGCGGAACGCGGTGCGAGTGACGGCGAATACGGCGCCCTCGGGGTCCTTCGAGTCCCGGAGGGCGACGTGCCCCTCCGGGGTGGGGGCGAGTTCCACGCACTCGCCGCCTGCGTTGCCGCTGTACGAGGACTTCTGCCAAGCCGCGCCGTCCAGGGGGGCGCACTCGATGCAGTCGCCTCCAGCGTTGCCGCTGTAACTCGACTTACGCCAAGCCGCGTTCACCGGACTCCGTGCGGTCTCCATAACGCTCCTCCATTACGCGGCTGATGAGTGCGGCCGAGTCCTCCGCGGAGAGGGCCGTGGCCTGCAAGTGAGCGTAACGGAACGAACCATCCCTGACGGTTTCGGAGTTGGCCGTCGCATGACCTTGAGCGAAGTCCTCGGTGTAAAGGATGTCCGGGTCCGCATCAAATCGCATGATGCTGAACGACCCGGCCAAGCTCGTGTGTTGGCCTGCCTCGAACGGCAGCACCTGCACACTCACGTGTCGGCTGTCCCGGAAGCTCAACAAGTGGGCCAGTTGATTCCACATGACCTCCCGGCCACCGATCCTACGCAGCAGCACCGCCTCGTCCAGCACTGCCCACACCTGAGGCGGCCCCTCCCGCTCCAACACCCTCTGGCGCTCCATCCGAGCAGCCACCAGCTCATCGACGTTAGCCGGTGGCGGCGTACCGATCACTGCTCGCGCGTACGCCTCGGTCTGGAGCAAGCCGTAGACAACCTGCGCCTGGTACGTGGACAGGTAGGTGGCCTGCGCCTCCATCCGGGCCATCTCCTGGAACCACGTAGGCAACTGGCTGCGCAACACCAACCCCACGAGCCGCCCAAACGCCCCACCCGTCCCCAGGACGGAGTCCACCCGTTCGGCGAAGTCGCGGGTCGGCACCTTGTGGGCCGTCTCGATCTGGCCCACCAGGGACCCCGTACAGAACAGCTTCGCGCCGAGTTGGGGCTGGCTGAGACCCGCCGCCTCACGCCAGTGCCGTAACTCCGAGCCGAAGTGATCGAGCGGCGACGCGCTCGGGTCGAGTTGCCGGATGTTGGCCATGGGCTACCCCAAACGAAAGTGACCGTCCGCTTCGATACGTAGCCGAGAGTAGCCAGAACGGGTCAGGCTCGTCCCGAGAACGGCTCAACTCGACCCCCCTGACCAGGAGTTGTCATGCACTGCCACGCCATGGACTTCACCGTAGGGACCCATTCGGCCCAGCACGTCCGCCGGATCGTCCGGATCTACCTACGGCAGTGGGGCATGGCGGAGCTGACCGACGCGGCCGAGCTGGCGCTCACGGAGCTGCTCGCGAACGTGGTCCGGCACGTACCGGACCGGCACTGTTCGCTGCTGATCCTGCGGCAGAAGGGCGGCCTCCGCGTCGAGGTCGGGGACCCGGACCCGCGCCGGCCCGTCGTGCAGGCCCCGGCGCAGTGGGAGGAGGGCGGCCGGGGGCTGCTCCTGGTCCAGGCGGTCACGGACCGGTGGGGGGTGCTGCCGAACCCGCCGGGCAAGACGGTCTGGTTCGAATGCGACGCGAAGGCAGGCAGCGAGGACACGTGACGGCGTGTACACGCGCCCCCGCCCCGCCGCACTGCCACAGTGACCACGAACGACCCCCTCAAACCACCCTAATCAGGGAGCATTCGTGGCCCACGTACACGTGATCCTCAACCAGAAGGGCGGCGTGGGAAAGTCCACGCTCGCCGTGAACCTGGCCGCCGTCACCGCCGACGTCCTCGGCGCGGGCGCCCGGCGCGAGGGCGAGCACCCGCCCGTCGTCGCCGTCTCCATCGACCCGCAGGGCTCCGCCGTGTGGTGGTCCGAACGCGTGGGCGAGGGCCTGCCGTTCGACTTCGTCCAGGCCCACAACGACCTGACGGGGCTCGCCGCCCTCTCCCGCATCCCGTCCGTGCAACACGTCTTCGTGGACACGCCGGGCTGGCTCGACCTGGCCGAGGACGACGGCGCCGATCCGCTCGGCAAGGGCGCCGCCGCGGACGCCCTGCGCGCGGTCCTCTCCAGCGCCACCGACGTCATCGTCCCCATCGAGCCCGAGCCGCTCGGTTTCCAGCCGACGCAGCGCACGGTGGAGCGGGTGGTGAAACCGCGCGGCCTGCCGTTCCGCGTCGTCATCAACAACTGGGACCCGCGCGACGGCAAGGCGGACCTGGAGCAGACCCGCGCCTTCGTCGAGGCCCAGGGCTGGCCGCTGGCCCGCGCCGTCGTGCGCCACTACAAGTTGCACACCCGGGCCAGCGCCGATGGCCTCGTCGTCACCCAGTACGGCGCCAACCGCGTCGCCCTCCAGGCCCGCGAGGACTTCTTCCGGCTCGCCCTGGAAGTGGGGCTCGCCGTGATCCCCGCCCCCGCCAAACCTCGTAGGGACAGCAAGCCGCGCACGGACAACAAGGCCCGGACGGACGCCAAGGCCGGCAAGCGCCGCGCCCAGCGGAAGGCGCAGGTCTGATGGGGCGCCGCACCGACCTGTCCTCGCTGCTGTCGGCCGCGGAACCGGAGCGAACGCCCGCCGCGCCCGCCCGGCCCGCCACCGAGCCGCTCACCGTCCCCGTCACCGACCTCACCGAGAACCCCGACAACCCGCGCCACGAACTGCGCGACCTCGACGGCCTCGCCGAGACCGTGCGCGAGCGCGGGGTGCTCCAGGCGCTCGGCGTCGTCCCCGCCGCCGTCTTCCTCGCCGCGCACCCGCACCACAAGGAGGCCATCGGTTCGGCCCCGTACGTCGTCCTGCACGGACACCGCCGTCTCGCCGCCGCCCGGATGGCCGGGCTCGACGAGGTGCCCGTCCTCGTCCGCTCCGACGCCAGCCACAGCGACGAGGACGCGCTCATCGAGAACGTCCAGCGCGACGACCTCACCGAGCTGGAACAGGCCCAGGCCATCCAGGGCCTGATCACCGCCTACGGCTACTCGCAGCGCCAGGTCGCCGCCCGGATCGGCAAGACCCAGGGCTTCGTCTCGCAGCGGCTCTCCCTGATGAAGCTCCGGCCCGACCTGCAAGAGGCGCTCGCCGACGGCCGGGTCTCCGTCGAGGACGCCCGGCGCATCGCCCGCCTCCCGCAGGAGGACCAGCAGCTTCCCGGCCAGTACGGGGAGCTGCCGGCCGCCTCCGTGCCCGCGGCCCGCACCGAGCGGCGCGGGCGCGATTACGGCGTAATCAGGATCGACAGCCGCGGGACGCCGGAGGAGGTGGTCGAGGCGCTGCGCCGGCATCTGGCCCCCGCCTCGCTCGACCGGGTCGTGGAACTGCTGCGCCGCTGAGCGGGGGCCGGGTCGCTTACCGTTGCCCCGTGCTTCCCGTGCCGCCCCCGTCCGTGACCCAGCCGCCGCCCGCCGAGGCCGTCACCCCGCTGCTGCGTGGCCTCGACGTCCTGCGGCGCCTCACGGACGCGGACGGCACCCTCGCCCTGGCCGACCTCGCCCGCGCCACCGGCCTCGCCCGCTCCACCACGGACCGGATCTGCGCGACCCTGGCCCACCTCGGGTACGTACGCCTCGACGGGCGGGACGCCTCCCTCGCCCCGCCCCTCATGGCCGTCGCCAACGCCTGCCTGGACGCTATGCGCGTGCCCGCGCTGCTCGGGCCGCTCGCCGACGCGCTCGCCGACACCCTCGACGAGTCCGTCTCCCTCGCCGTCCCCGACGGCTCCGGCATCCGCTTCGTCCACCAGGTCCTGCGGCGCCGGGCCCTGTCCATCAGCTTCCGCGTGGGTGACGGGTTGCCGGGTGACAGGTGTGCGCCGGGCCTTGTCTTCCGCGACGGGGGGCCGCTGGGTGTTGATGACCAGTTGGTCGAACCCGGGTTGATCGCGGTCGCCGCTCCTGTGCGGGGGCCTGCCGGGGGTGTGGTCTGTGCGGTGAGCGTGGTCAGTCATACGAGCCGGCACGGGGTTTCCTCGCTGCGGGACGCTGTGTGCGGGCCGCTGCTGGAATGTGTCGCCGCGATGGAGGAAGTGCTGGCCGCTTCACCCCAGGCCACGGGGCTCCGCCCCGGACCCCGCTCCTCGAACGCCGGAGAGGCTGAATCGGGCGCTGAATCCGGCAAGGGCATCGTGTCGCTGGCGCGGGGGCTCGGGGTGCTGGTCGCCTTTGACGGGGTGCGGGCGGCGCTGTCGCTGAGCGAGGTCGCCGAGCGGGCCGGGCTCGCGCGGGCCACCGCCCGGCGCGCCCTGCTCACGTACGAGTACGCGGGTTACGTGCTGCGGGAAGGGCGCGGGTACCGGCTCACGCCCCGCGTCCTCGCCCTGGGCTGCGCCCCGCTCTCCCGTACGACGCTGCCGCGCATCGCCGCGCCCCACCTCACCGCACTGTCGGAGGCGATCGGGGAGTCCGTGGGGCTCTCCGTGGCCGACGGGGACCGGGTGCGGTGCACGGCCCGGGTCGCGCCGCGCCGGGTCATGAGCGTCGACATCGGCGTCGGCGCACGGCTGCCCGCCGCCGCGACGGCCGCCGGGCGCGTGCTGGGCGGCGCCGCGCCGGACGGCTCCGGCGTCGTCGCCGTGGACGGGCCGGAGGACGGACTGCGATCCCTGGCCGTCCCGGTGCGGGACCGGGCCGGGCACGTCGTCGCCGCGCTCGACGTCACGGCCCACCAGGGGCGCGGCTCCGCGGAGCGGTGGTCCGGTGCGTTGGCGGCGACGGCGGCCGCGATCGCCGCCGACCTGCACGTGACCTCGCGTTTCGTGCCGGTCCCTGACGACTGAGCCGCTGCACCCCCGGCGCCGCGTTGCGGAACGTATCCCGGGAGCCGTCAATGGAAGGACGGGACAGGGGGGCACCTGAAAGGAGCCCGTCATGGCTCACGCGGCACCCGCACCGGCCCGCTCCACCCGCGCCGGCCGCCCCGCGACCCCGTCGGTGTCGACCACGGCGAAGGTCCTGCCGGTCGTCGCCGGCGCCCTCTACGGCTTCTGGGCGGCGAACATCCAGCGCTTCGGCCACGAAGTGACGGGCGGGAACATCCTGCTCGGGTTCGTCACCGGCATCCTCGTCGCGGCGCTCTGGTTCGCCCTCCACCGGTGGTCCGCGCGCCAGGGCCCGCGCCACATGGGGCTGCGCGCCCTGGCCTGGGCCGCGTTCGCCGGGATCGCCGTGGGCTTCCTGCGCAGCCTCGGCAACGACACGATCCTGTGGTCCGTCGTGCTGGGCGCGATCGTCGCCGCCGCGACGTTCGTGGCGGTGTACTACCGCTACTACTCCGCCACCGAGTACGCCCCGGACCACGGCCCGCAGGGGGCGGCCGGTGCGCCCGCCGCCTCCCCCGCGGCCGCGACCGCCGGCACGACCGCGGGGCGGCGCGTGCGGGTCTGAGTCCGCGGGGCAGCGCCCTCATCCGTATGCAGGCGTCCCGGTCGCGGTCCGCGCGGCCGGGGCCTTGCCTGGAGAGGTGACCCGCACCGGCACCCGTACAGGCACCCTTCCCGGCACCCGCCCGAGCCGCGCCGTCCGCGCGGTGCTCGCCCCCGTCCTGCTCACCCTCGCCTGTCTCCTCGTCCCCCTGGGCACGCTCTCCACCTGGGCGGCGTACGAGATCGGCGACAGCGGGCGCTACGTCTCCGCGATGGCGCCGCTCGCCGCCGACCCGGGTGTGCAGGACGCGGTCGGGGCGGCGGTGACCACCGGGATCATGGCGAACATCAGTGTGGGCCCGCTCCAGTCCACCGTCGAGCAGTACCTGCACGACGCGGTCGTCTCCTTCACGGACACCCCGGCCTTCCAGAACGCCTGGAACACCGCGAACAAGGCCGCCCACGAAGCCGTGCAGCGCGCCCTCGACGAGGGCGGCACCGGCGCCGTCACCCTCGACCTGGCCCCCGTCACCCAGCAGGTGAAGCGGCAGCTCCAGGACGACGGCGTGCCGTTCGCGGCGCAGATCCCGGTCACCCACACCGAGATCACCGTGGTCTCCGCCGGTGACCTGGCCGGGCTGCGCCGGTGGTTCCACCTGCTCCAGCTCGCCGGTCCCTGGCCGCCGCTCGCCTCGCTCGTCCTGACGGCCGCCGGCCTGCTCCTCGCCCCGCGCCGCCGCCGCGCCCTGGTCGCGACGGCCCTCGGCATGGCGCTTGCCGCCGCCGCGCTGCTCATCGCCCTGCCGATCGCCCGTTCCCTCACCCTCGGCGACGTCGACAGCGACACGGACAAGGCGGCGGCCGGGGCGGTGTACGACGCGCTGACCCAGTCGATGCGGACGGTCTCCTGGGTGATCGTGGGTGTGGGCGCGGCGGTGGCGGTGGCCGCCTGGCTGACCGGCCGGTTCGGCATCGGCCTGCCGGGCCGGGGCGCCGGACGCGCCGCGGGGCGGGCCGCAGGGTCACCCGTTCGGCCGTATCCGGAGTGCCGCGAGGCCGTGCCGGGACGAGCATTTACCTGAACGGCACCACTGAGGAGGCGCCCCCATGAGCGAGTCCATTCCCCCGAACACCCCCGGCGGTGGCACGCCCCCGCACACGCCGCCCCCGACCCCCGACCCGGGCCCGGCCGCCGGATCGCGGGAGCGCCGGGACCGCACCGCCGCCCCCACCGCCGGTGACGGCCGCCACCACGGCTGGGCCACCGGCGGAGCCGTCTTCGCCGGTGTCCTGATGCTGGTCAGCGGCATCATCGGCATCCTCAACGGCATCACCGGCATCGCCAAGGACGACGTGTACGCCCGGCTCGGCGACTACACCTACTCCTTCAACCTCACCACGTGGGGCTGGATCCACCTGGTCCTCGGCATCCTCGTGGCCCTCACCGGCTGGGGCATCCTGAAGGGCGCCGACTGGGCACGCGGCGTGGGCATCGCGCTGACCGCGCTCTACATCATCGAGTACTTCCTGTTCCTGCCCTACGCGCCGGTCTGGTCGCTGATCTCCATCGGCATCGGCGTCTTCGTCATCTGGGCCCTGGCCTCCGAGCCGCACCGCGCTCCGAAGTCCGGCCCGGCCAAGCACGCCTGAACGACGCACCACGGATGCCCACCGCCCGGCCGGGCGGTGGGCATCCCTCGCATAATGACCCCATGCCGCCCCGCCTAGCACCGCCCGACTGGCTGGTCAGAACGCTCCGGCCGCAGCGCGCGCCCGTCCCCTGGGCGGCGGTGGCCCGCGCCGCACTCGCCCTCGCGGCCCCGCTCGCCGTGGGGCTCGCCGCGGACCGGCCCGGCTACGGCGCCCTCGCCGCGATGGGCGCCCTGTCCGGCGTCATCGGCGACACGGCGGACGCGTACCGCATGCGCGTCTTCAACATCGCCGTCCCCCAGCTCTTCGGCGCCGTCGGCGTCACCGTCGGCTCCCTCGTCCACGGGCAGGGCTGGCTCGCGGTCGCCGGGGTCACCGCCGTCGCCCTGGTCTCCGGGATGATCTCGTCGATCGGCGCGGTCGCCTCGGTCGCCGGACTGCTGCTCCTGCTCAACTGCGTGGTCGGCGCGGGCCTGCCGCTGCCCGGCGACTGGTGGCTCGCGCCGCTCCTGATGACCGGCGGCGGCGCCCTGGTCCTGCTCCTCGCACTGCTCGCCTGGCCGCTGCGCGGCGGGGTGCCCGAGCGGGCCGCGGTGGCCGCCACGTACCGCGGGGTCGCGCACCTCCTCGACGCCGCGGGCCAGGACGCGCGCGCGTACGCCGAGGCCCGGTTCGCCGTCACCCAGTCGCTGAACCTGGCCTACGACGTCGTCCTCGCCCGGCGCGCCCGCACCCACGGCCGCAGCCCCGAACTGGTGCGTCTGGTCAGCCAGTTGAACGCCGTCACGCCCGTCGTGGAGGCCGCGCCCGCCGTCCACGAGTGCGGGGTGCCGCTGCCGCCCGGGGTGCCGGACGCCGTGCGCGCCCTCGCCGACGACATCGCCGCGGGCCGGCCAGGACCGGGTACGCCACCGGCCCTGGCCGGCCCCGGCGGACCGGCCGCCCGCGCGCTCGACCACGCGGTGCGCCACGCCGCCGAGGTCGCGGCGCGCACCGGCGACGACGACTTCACCAACGTCGACGACCGGCTCGGCCACCCGGCCGCCTTGCGGGTCCGCGCCCGCCGCGGCGCCCGCAACGTCCTGCTCTCCGCCGCCTCCTGGCGCTACGGCCTGCGGCTCGCCCTGTGCATCGGCATCGCGCAGGCCCTCGTGTCGCTCGTGCCGGTGCCGCGCTCCTACTGGGTGGCGCTGACCATCACGTTCGTGATGAAGCCCGACTTCGGCTCGGTGTTCTCCCGGGCCGTACTGCGCGCGCTCGGCACCGCCGCCGGGCTCGTCGTGGCGGCGGCCGTGCTCGCGAAGGTACCGCTCGGCTGGTGGGACGTGCCGGTGATGATGGTGCTCGCGCCGCTCATCCCCGCCCTCACCCCGCGCGGCTACGCCTTCCAGACCGCGGCCATCACCCCGGTCATCCTGCTGCTCTCCGACATCCTCAACCACCAGGGCACCGCCCTGCTCGGACCCCGCCTCCTGGACAGCCTGATGGGGTGCGCCATCGCCCTGGTCGCGGGGTACCTGTTGTGGCCGGAGAGCTGGCACACCCGGGTCGGCGACCGGCTCGCCACCGCGGTCGCCGACACCGCGGCCTACCTGGAGTGCGCCTTCGGCGAGACGGCGGACCCGGCGGCCCGGGCCCGGATGCGGCGCCGCCTGTACCGGGACCTGTCGGTGATCCGCACCGAGTTCCAGCGGGCGCTCACGGAACCGCCGCCCACGGGGAGGCGGGCGGCGGCGTGGTGGCCCCTGGTCGTCGCGGTCGAACGCATCGTGGACGCCATGACCGCGGCGCGGGTGCGGGTCCGTCATGGGTCGCCTCCGCCCTCGTCGGCGGAGGTGACCCAAGTGGCCGGGCAGTTGCGGGAGTTGGCGCAGGGGTTGCGGGATTCCGTGGTGCTGGAGGAGGTGCGGGCCGATTTCGGGCCCGCCCGCACCCGGGACGGAGTCCTGGAGCAGGTCCGTCAGGAGGTGGCCGCCGCCCGGGCGATCGGGGTCCGTGAGGGGCCCTCCGGGGGATCGCCGGCCACCACGTAGGCGGGGGTTTCTCGCGCAGTTCATGAGGGCGCGCCCTACGCGGGGAACTGCGTGAGAAGCCCCGCCGGCCCGCGCCTTACTTGAGCGCGGCCTCGGCCTTCTGGAGCGCCTTGGCGAAGCCATTGGCCCAGAGCGAGTTGACCCGGGACTTCTCGTTGGCGTTCGGGTAGGGGTTGGTGCAGGACGTGCCCGGCCCGCCGCCCGACATCAGCTCGCTGCACGGACCCGAGTAGTGGTCCGGCAGCCCCAGCACGTGCCCGGTCTCGTGCGCGGTCACGCGCGTGGAGTTGTACTGCTGGTTCTGCGCGTAGTCGAGGAAGACGTAGCCGCGGCCGTGCCCGTCCGTCGACGCGTACGAGCCGCGCGCGTCGTTGCCCTCGCGGTACGAGAAGTTGCCGGTACCGGAGGTCGCCTGGAGCTTGACGTTCGTCACCGAGGAGTTCCAGATGGAGGTGCTGTTCGCTATCTGCTGCCGGAACGAGGGGGCACCCGAGGCGTTGTACGTGACGGTGACCTGCGCGGCGCCGGGGTGCGCGGCCCGCTTCTCGGCGACGGACTTCAGGACCGCCTGGAAGAACGCCTTGTTGCCGGCGGCCTCCGCGGCGGAGCCGGTGTAGTGGACGCGCGCCGTCGCGGTCGTCCCCTGCGGTTCCACCTGCGCGGTGGCGGGGGCGGCCGCGAGGGCCGTGACGGTGAGGCCCGCGCCGAACGCGCACGCGAGGAGACGGATGACTGTGGGGGGTTGTGTCATGGTCATGCGGATGAGTGTGGAGGCCCGCGGGGCGCCTGGGGATGATGGCATCTGGCGATAACCCGGGGTTATCACTCCCCGCCACCGGCCGCCCCGGGGACACCCGACGTGCATGAGGTGGAGGAGGTGTGTGTGGTTTCAGCGGCGTACTGGTGCCGCTTCCGTGTGGGTCCTACGCTCCCGCCCATGGAGCTGGACGTGCGGCACCTGCGCGCCCTGTGCGCGATCGAGGACACCGGCAGTCTGCACAAGGCCGCCCGGCACCTGGGCATGACCCAGCCCGCGCTCAGCACCCAGCTGCGCCGCCTGGAGGACTTCGTCGGCGGCCGCCTCTTCACCCGCGAACGCACCGGCTGCCGCCCCACCCCGCTCGGCCGCGTCCTGCTCACCCGCGCCCGGCCGCTCGTCGACGGCCTGCGCGACCTCGTCGACGAGACCCGCGCGGCCGCCGCCGCGACGGCGGACAGCACGGGCCGGCTGCGCATCGGGTCCACCGCGAGCCGCGCCCTGCCGGGGTGGCTGCGCCGGTTGCGGACCAATCCCGCGTTCCGGGACAGCGAACCGGCCCTGCGCGTCGACGTCTCCGCGCACGCGCTGCTGCGGCTGGTCGCCGAGGGCGGGCTCGACGTGGCGTTCGTGCACGAGGTGGAGGGCTGCCCGCTGCGGATGCCGCCGGGGCTGGCCTGCCGGGTCCTGGTCGAGCGCGAACCGCAGTTCGTCTCCCTCGCCTCGGACCATCCGGCGGCCCGGCGCAGCGTCGTGCGCCTGACCGACCTGGCCGAGGACCGGTGGATGGTCGACCCGACCGTGGACGGTGAATGGGACGGCCTGCTGCGCGCGTTGCGCTCCGCGGGTCTCAAGCCCCGTGTCCTGCACGGCGATTACCTCACCGCCGCGAACCTCGTCGCGACCGGTGAGGTCGTCGCCCTGTGCCAGCCCACGTCCCGCTCCCGCGCCGACCTGGCGATCCGGCCGCTGCACGGGGACCCGGTGGGCGTACGGCTGCTGCTCACGGCCCGTACCGAAGCGCTGCTGGAGGCGGTGCTGCCGGATCTGCGCGCCGCGTACCGGGAGGCCGCGCAGCAGGCGCCGGCCTATCGCGAACGACTCCGCCTCGCTCCCTTCCCGGACCTGCGGCCGCCCCAAGAGGGGGTAAGGGGGAGCACGTTCGCGTGAGCGGAGCCGGGCGCCGCCGACACCCGCCGGGGCGGATCGGCCGGACCCTTCCCAAGATCACGCTCCGCGGCGGCTAACCTTACGTGTCCGCCCTGGCCAGGGGTTCCAGGGACGTTCAGGGACCAACTCACGCGGAAGGTTGCGCACATGGGCATTCTGGATCTGCTCCGGAACGCGTTCGGGCGGTCCCGGAAGGGGGATGCGGAGGCCGCTGCCGCGGGGGAGCCGGAGAACACGCCCTCCGCGTCGACTGCGTCATCCGCGTCGTCCGCGTCGTCCGCGCCGGACGGGGGCTCGACGGACGCGCCGAAGGTGCCTGGTCCCTCGCGGGGCGAGGCCGACGATCTGGTGGCCGCGGCGTTCGACAACGTCGCCGTCCCGAAGCCGGGCCGCCCGGCCGACACGGGGGCGGAGACCGAAGCCGACATCCCGGCACAGTCCGAGGGCCCGGCTCGCGCCGAGGGCCCGGGCCAGGGCGACATTCCGGCGCAGGGTGAGGGTTCGGCTCGGGCCGAGGGTCCGGGGCAGGCCGAGGGTCCGGCTCGGGCCGGGAGCCCGGCGCAGGGCGAGGACTCGGGGCAGCCGACCGACATTCCGGCGCAGGCCGAGGGTCCTGCTCGGGCCGAGGGTCCGGCGCAGGGCGACATCCCGGCGCAGGGCAAGGACTCGGGGCAGCCGACCGACATTCCGGCGCAGGCCGAGGGGCCGGGTTTGGCTGATGTCGAGATTCCGGCTCAGGCGGACGCGGCGACGGCTGCCGAGGCGGAGAGCCCCGCGTCGGCGGACGTGCCCGGCGAGCCGGACGTCGCCGCCGAGGCCGGGGTTCCGGCCCAGGGGGAGGCGCCTGCCGCGGAGTCCACGCGGGCGGAGACCGCGCCCGAGGAGTCGGCGGAGCAGCCGCCCGCCACGAGCACGGCTTCGCCGAAGAGGCCGAGCGCCGAGGCCGCCGAGCAGGCCGCTGCGACGGAGACCCCGGGTACCGGGTCCGCCGAGCCGGCCGGGTCCAAGGCCGGCGGTGCCCCTGCGGCGCAGAAGCCTGTCGACGAGCCGGCCGGGACGAAGACGCCGGCCACCAAGGCTGCTGAGGCAAAGTCTCCGGGCGCGGAGACCCCCGCACAGGCCGAGGCGGAACCCAAGGCGGCGGCCAAGAAGACCGCAGCCAAGAGCAAGCCCAAGGCGGAGACCAAAGCACCCGCCAAGAAGGCCGCCGCCAAGAGCACGGCAGCCGACGCCGCGACGGAGTCCACCGCGGAAGCGGCATCGAAGGCACCCGGCGCCAAAACCACGGCCCCCGCCAAGAAGACCACCGCCAAGAGCAAGGCAGCCGACACCGAGGCCGCTGACACCGACGCCGACACCGACGCGGGGACCCCGGTCGACGCAGGCGCCCCGGCCAAGGCCACCCGCAAGGCCCCCGCCAAGAAAACCGCCGTCAAGAGCAAGGCGACCGCCGACACCGGCACCAAGGCCGGGGCCAAGACCCCTGCCAAGAAGGCGGCCACCCCGGCCAAGAGCAAGGCGGAAGCCAAGACTCCGGCGAAGAAGGCCACCTCCCCAGCCGAGACCCCGGCCAGGACGAAGGCCACCACGGCCAGGGCCGCCTCCGCCGAGGCCCCCGTCACGACGAAGACGCCCGCCGCCGAGGCCGCCGCAACCACACACCCCGTCGAGAAGGACGCCGCCCACGCCGAGGACACCGTCAAGGCTCGTACCCCGGGGCTCGTCGCCGCGTACAAGGCCGCCGGGGACGTCCTCGCCGCGCGGGGGCTGACCGGGGCCCGGGCCACGGTCTACCTCGTGCTGGACCGCTCCGGGTCCATGCGCCCGTACTACAAGGACGGCTCCGCGAACGCCCTGGCCGAGCAGACACTCGCCCTCGCCGCGCACCTGGACGGCCGCGCCACCCCGACCGTCCACACCGTGTTCTTCTCGACGGACATCGACGCCACCGGCGACCTCGCCCTGGACGACACGTACGAGGGCAAGATCGACGAGTGGCACGCGGCGGCGGGCCGGATGGGCCGCACCAGTTACCACCGCGCCGTCGAGGAGATCGTCGCGCACCACGAGAAGAGCGCGGACCCGGCCGCCCCGGCGCTGGTCGTCTTCCAGACCGACGGCCCGCCGGACACCCAGCGCCCGGCGACCGAGGCGCTGGCCGAGGCGGCGAGCCACCCGCTGTTCTTCCAGTTCGTCGCGTTCGGCGAGCACGACGCCAAGGGCTTCGACTACCTGCGCAAGCTGACGGCCGACAACGCCGCCTTCTTCCACGCGGGCCCCACCCCGCGCGAGCTGACCGACGCCGAACTCTACGAAGGCATCCTGGCGGCCTGGCGCCCGTAAGCCCCGACCCGCACACCTTCATAGGCAGCACCGCACCACCGTGGCCGTCCGCGCAGCGAAACTCCGCGCGGGCGGCCACGCCATGTCGGATACGATTTCCGGATCCCGCAGCCGAAACCGTCACTGCGCGCACGACACCGTCACGACCTGGGAGCAGCCCCCGATGGCTCGACACCTCATCACCAGCGCCCTTCCGTACATCAACGGGATCAAGCACCTGGGCAACATGGTGGGGTCCATGCTCCCGGCCGACGTGTACGCCCGCTACCTGCGCCGGCGCGGCCACGACGTGCTGTACATCTGCGCGACGGACGAGCACGGCACCCCGGCCGAGCTGGCCGCCAAGGAGCGGGGCCTGCCGGTCGCCGAGTTCTGCGCGCAGGCGCACGACGCGCAGAAGGCGATCTACGACGGCTTCGCGCTCGCCTTCGACCACTTCGGCCGCAGCTCCTCCCCGCAGAACGCGGAGCTGACCCAGCACTTCGCGCGCCGCCTGAACGAGAACGGGTTCATCGAGGAGCGGGCGATCCGCCAGGTGTACTCGCCCGCCGACGGCCGTTTCCTCCCGGACCGCTACGTCGAGGGCACCTGTCCGCACTGCGGCTACGACAAGGCCCGCGGTGACCAGTGCGAGAACTGCACCCGCGTCCTGGACCCCACGGACCTGATCGACCCCCGCAGCGCCATCTCCGGCTCCACCGAGCTGGAGGTCCGTGAGACCAAGCACCTCTTCCTGCTCCAGTCGAAGCTTCAGGGCGAGGTCGAGGCGTGGATCGACGAGGTCGCCGGAGAGTGGCCGCAGCTCTCCTCCTCCATCGCCCGCAAGTGGCTGACCGAGGGCCTGAACGACCGGGCGATCACCCGTGACCTGGAGTGGGGCGTCCCGGTCCCGGCCGACACCTGGCCGGAGCTGGCCGCCGAGGGCAAGGTCTTCTACGTCTGGTTCGACGCGCCGATCGAGTACATCGGCGCGACGAAGGAGTGGGCCGACCAGACGTCCGACGGGGAGACGCGCGACTGGAAGTCCTGGTGGTACGAGCCGGCCGGCGCCTCCGACGTGCGGTACACGCAGTTCATGGCCAAGGACAACGTGCCGTTCCACAGCGTCATGTTCCCCGCCACGGAGATGGGCGTACGGGAGCCGTGGAAGAAGGTCGACCAGCTGAAGGCGTTCAACTGGCTGACGTACTACGGCGGCAAGTTCTCCACCTCCCAGAAGCGCGGCGTCTTCACCGACCAGGCCCTGGAGATCCTCCCGGCGGACTACTGGCGCTACTTCCTCATCGCCAACGCCCCGGAGTCGGACGACTCGTCCTTCACCTGGGAGCACTTCACGGCGACGGTCAACAAGGACCTGGCCGACACCCTCGGCAACTTCGTCAACCGCGTCCTGTCCTTCTCCCGCAAGCGCTTCGGCGACGACGTCCCGGCGGGCGGGGAGCCCGGCGAGGCGGAGGCGAAGCTCGGCGGGCAGATCGCCGAACTGCTCGCCGAGTACGAGATCCAGATGGAGGCCCTCCAGTTCCGCAAGGCCGCCGCGGCGCTGCGCGCCCTGTGGTCCGCGGGCAACTCCTACCTGGAGGAGAAGGCCCCCTGGCTGGAGATCAAGACGGACAAGGACGGCGCCGCCCTCACGCTGCGGACGGCGATGAACCTGATCCACCTGTACGCGGTGGTCTCCGAGCCGTTCATCCCCGCGTCCGCCGCGGCGATGCGCTCCGCTTTCAGCCTCGCCGACGACACGCGTGAGTGGGTGAGCGCCGACGAGGCGAAGGCCCTCACGACGGTCCCCGCGGGCACCCCCTTCACCGTCCCGCCGGTCCTCTTCGCGAAGATCACCGACGAGGACCTGGAGTCCTACAAGGAGCGCTTCGGCGGCGAACCGACCGCCTGAAGGGCCCCGTAAGGGGCGCGGGGAACTGCGCGACCAGCCACGCACGAGCCGCGCCCGCCGAACCCGCACCAGGCCCCACGGCGAAAACGCGAACGGGCCCGGGGGTAAACCCCGGGCCCGTTCGAACCGCTCAACCCCGCGGAGCGACCGGCTTGCGCAGCTGGATGTTGAGCTCCCGCAGCCGCGCCTCGTCCAGCTCGCTGGGCGCGCCCATCATCAGGTCCTGCGCGTTGCCGTTCAGCGGGAAACCGATGGTCTCCCGGATGTTCGGCTCGTCGGCGAGGAGCATGACGATGCGGTCGACGCCCGGAGCGATCCCGCCGTGCGGCGGGGCGCCGAAGCGGAACGCGCGGAGCATGCCCGCGAACTCGGCCTCGACGGTGTCGCGGTCGTACCCGGCGATCTCGAACGCCTTGATCATGATCTCGGGCTCGTGGTTGCGGATCGCGCCGGAGGACAGCTCGATGCCGTTGCAGACGATGTCGTACTGCCAGGCGAGAATGTCCAGCGGGTCCTTCTCCTCCAGGTCCTGCATGCCGCCCTGCGGCATGGAGAACGGGTTGTGGGAGAAGTCGATCTTGCCGGTCTCCTCGTCCTTCTCGTACATCGGGAAGTCGACGATCCAGCAGAAGCGGAAGACGCCGTCCTCGAAGTGGCCGGCCCGCTTGGCGGCCTCGACGCGGACCGCGCTCATGATCCGGGAGACCTCGTCGAACTCACCCGCGCCGAAGAAGACGGCGTGGCCGGCGGTGAGGCCGAGCCGCTCGGTGAGGACCTTGGTGTTCTCCTCGGTGAGGAACTTCGCGATCGGGCCGGCGAACGAGCCGTCCTCGCCGACGCGGATCCAGGCCAGGCCCTTGGCGCCCTGCTCGACCGCGTAGTCACCGAGGCCGTCGAAGAACTTGCGGGACTGCGACGCGGTGTCCGGCACCGGAAGGGCGCGCACGTGCTTGCCCGCGAACGCCTTGAACTCCGAGTTCTCGAACACGTCGGTGATGTCGACGAGCTCCAGCTTGGCGCGCAGGTCCGGCTTGTCGTTGCCGTACTTCAGCATCGACTCGCGGAACGGGATGCGCGGGAAGGGGGACGTCACCTCGCGGCCGCCGCCGAACTCCGTGAAGAGTTCCGTCATGAGCTTCTCGATCGGGCGGAAGACGTCTTCCTGCTCGACGAAGCTCATCTCGATGTCGAGCTGGTAGAACTCGCCCGGCGAGCGGTCCGCACGCGCGTCCTCGTCGCGGAAGCACGGCGCGATCTGGAAGTAGCGGTCGAAGCCGGAGACCATCAGCAGCTGCTTGAACTGCTGCGGGGCCTGCGGCAGCGCGTAGAACTTGCCCGGGTTCAGGCGGGAGGGGACGACGAAGTCGCGAGCGCCCTCGGGGGAGGTCGCGGCGAGGATCGGCGTCGCCATCTCGTTGAAGCCGAGGGCGACCATCTTCGAGCGGATCGAGGCGATGACGGCGCTGCGCAGCATGATGTTGCGGTGCATGCGCTCGCGGCGCAGGTCCAGGAAGCGGTACTCCAGGCGGCGCTCCTCGCCGACCCCGTCGTCCTGGTTGATCTGGAACGGCAGCTGCTGGGCGGCGCCGAGCACCTCGACCTCGGCGGCCTCGATCTCGATCTCGCCGGTGGGCAGCTCCGGGTTGACGTTCTCCGCGCCGCGGGAGACGACCTTGCCGTCGACCCGGACCACCGTCTCCTTGGTCAGCTTGTCGAGGACCTCGGCGGCCTTCGTACCGGGCCGGGCGACGAGCTGCGTGATGCCGTAGTGGTCACGCAGATCGATGAAGAGGATGCCGCCCAGGTCTCGGCGATTGTGCAGCCAGCCGCTCAGCCGGACGTCGGCGTCGACGTCAGAGGCGCGGAGCTCGCCGCAGGTGTGGGACCTGTACCGATGCATCGTCGTTCATCCAGCCTTTGCGCTTGGGTTTCCCGGGGAGACGACCCGGATCCCCCCAAGCCTACCGGCCGCCCCGGCCCCGCTCGCCGAACCGTCTCGGTGGCCGTATGCGATCACCTCTTCTTAGAGTGGGGCCATGAGCACCGGTGAGCCCCTTCCTCCGGTGGAGGACGTCCTCGCCGCTCTCGCGACCGGCCTGTGGCGGTGGGACAACCGGGCGGGCCTCGTCACCTTCGACGTGGAGGCCGCCCGGCTCATCGGGCTGCCCTCGCCGGACGGGGAGCCGGTCACGCTGTCGGAGTCCGGGGTCCGGGCCCGCTTCCACCCCGTCGACTGGAACGAGATCGACGGCGTCGTCCAGCTCGCCGTCGCCGAAGGCACCGTGGCTGAGGCCCGGCTGCGGATCATGGACGAGCGCGGCCGCGTCATCCGTACCGTGCGCAGCCGCTCCAAGCCCGTCCTGCACGGCGACAGCCCCGACTCCTACGAGCTGATCGGCACCCTCCAGGAGGTCTCCGAGCCGCCGCCGGGCGCCGCCTCCCGCACCCCGGTGACCGGCGACTGGCGCCGCTCGCGCGAGGCGTTCCTGCTGGACGCCGGGCGGGCGCTGGCCGAGGCCGGGTCGACGGAGGAGGTGCTGCGGGTCGCCGCCGGCCTGTCGATGCCGGGCTTCTCCCCGGAGGGGCTCGCCGTCTTCGGCGTCGCGGGCGACCGGCTCGTCGTCATCGGCCACCACGGGCACCAGGCCGGCTCCGAGGGCCCCTTCACCGACATGGAACTGGCCACGGACTACCCCGCGGCCGAGGTCTGCCGCACCGGGCGCGCGGTGTACCTGTCGTCGCCGCAGGAGTACCACCGCCGCTACCCGGCGGCCTGGCCGCTGGCCGCCCGCTTCCACCGGCAGTCGTGGGCGTTCCTGCCCCTGATCGTCGCGGGCCGCACGATCGGGGCCTGGATGGCGGGCTTCGCCTACCCCGTCTCCTTCACCCCCGACGAGCGCTCGGTCCTGACGACGGTCGCGCGGATGCTGGCGCAGGCCCTGTCGCGGGCCGGGGTCGCGGAGTCGGAGCGGGAGCTGACGGACGGGCTCCAGAAGTCGATGCTGCCCACGCTCGGCCCCGCGATCCCCGGCATGGGCATCGCGGCCCGCTACGTGCCGACCGGCGGCGGCCTCCAGGTCGGCGGCGACTGGTACGACATCATCCCGCTGCCGGGCGGCCCCGCCCGGACCGGAGCGGGCGGCGGCCGCATCGCCCTGGTCATCGGTGACGTGCAGGGGCACGACGTGCGCGCGGCCGGTCTGATGGGCCAGCTGCGCATCGCCCTGCGCGCCTACGCCGCCGAGGGGCACCGCCCCGACGCCGTCCTCTCCCGCGCCTCGCGCTTCCTGCACGGCGTCGGTGACACCGTGCACGGCGGCGACTCGGCGGACGCCCGCTTCGCGACCTGCCTGTACGTGGAGGCCGACCCGGCGACCGGGATCCTGGAGATCGCCCGGGCCGGCCACCCCGACCCGGCCATCCGGCTGGCGGACGGCACGGTGATGATGCGGCCCACGGCCGGCGGGCTGCCGCTCGGCATCGACCCGGACGCCGACTACCCGACGACCCGGCTCGTCCTGGAGCCCGGCGAGACGCTGCTGCTGTGCACCGACGGACTGATCGAGACGGGCGGGCACGACCTCGACACCGGGTGGGCCCGGGTCCGTACGACGCTGGAGAACGGCCCGGCCGAAGATCTGGAGGAACTGGCCGACGCCCTCGTCCAGGCGGTGCACGGACCCACCTCGCACTACACGACCGGCCCGCTCGCCGACCGCCGCGAGGACGACACGGCGCTGCTCCTGCTGCGGCGCACCCTGCCGGTGAACGGTCCGGCCACCGCCCGGCGCACCGCCATGACCATCGCGCAGGCCGAGCCGGAGCGGATCGCGGCCGCCCGCCAGCAGCTGCGGGAGCTGCTGCACGACTGGGCCGACGACGACCAGGTCGACTCCGCCGTACTGCTCGTCTCCGAGATGGCCACGAACGTGCTGGTGCACACCGATGGCGACGCGCTGATGGTCGCCGAGGTCACTCAGGGCGCCGAGGGCCCGCGCCGGCTGCGGGTGGAGGTCGCCGACGCCTCGGACGACCTGCCGCACAAGCGCCGGCCCGGTGAGCTGGCCTCGTCGGGGCGCGGGCTCGTCCTCATGGAGCTGCTCGCCCAGCGCTGGGGCGTCGACCCGCAGGGGGAGGGCAAGTGCATCTGGTTCGAGCTCTACGAGCCGTCCGCCGCCGGGGAGGAGGACCCGGCCGCTGTTTCACGTGAAACAGCGCCCCCGTCGCCGTAGCGGGCTCGCAGCTCGCTCAGGATGCCGAACGCGGCCGCCGTCAGCGGCACCGCGAGGAGCATCCCGATGATGCCGGCGACGGAGGCGCCACCGGTGATGGCGAGCAGCACCACGGCCGGGTGCATCTGCACCGTGCGGGACTGGATCATCGGCTGGAGGACGTGCCCTTCGAGTACCTGCACGGCGAGGACGACGCCCAGCGCCCACAGGGCGATGACGAAGCCCCGGTCGGCGAGGGCCACGAGCACGGAGACCGCGCCGGAGATGAAGGCCCCCAGGTAGGGGATGTAGGCGCCGACGAAGACCAGCGCCGCGAGGCCCACCGCGCCGGGCACGCGCAGGATGAGCAGTCCGACGCCGATGCAGGTCGCGTCGATGAGGGCGATGAGCGTGGTGCCGCGCATGAACCCGGCGATCGAGTGGAAGGACCGGCGGGCGATGGCCTCCAGCGTCTCGCCGTTGGCGGGGGCGGCCTGGCGCAGCGCCGTGCGGAAGCGCTCGGCGTCGCGCAGGAAGAAGAAGCAGAGCAGCAGCGCGAGCACGGCCATGGCCACGATCTCGCCGACGACGCTGAGCCCGCTGAGTACCCCGGACGCCGCGCTGCCGCCGTACTTCTTGAGCAGGTCCTGGCCGCTGTCGGCGAGGTGGTCGAGGTCGAGCGCCCCGGTCCCGAACCGGTCGGAGAGGTCGGTGGCGGCCTGTTTCACCGAGGCCACGATCTGGTCCCCGGTGTCGATGAGCGCCGCGACGACGATGTACCCGGCGCCGCCGACGACGATCAGGATGAGCGCGCAGGTCAGGCCGGCGGCGAGGGAGCGCTGCACCTTGGCGCGGCGCAGGGCGAGGTAGACGGGGCGCAGCAGGGCGGTGCCGAGCAGGGCGAGCAGGAGGGGGACCACGGCGGTCTCCAGCTCGACGCAGAGCCGGATCCCCACCCAGGCGACGCCCGCGACCAGCAGGGCCACCGCGCACCAGGCGGCGACGCGGCGGGCGGGTTCGGGCAGGAGCTGCTGACGGGTCGGCACCCACCCAGACGATCATGCGCCGGCGCCCGCCACCTGCCCGGCGGGTCCGGCCGGGTGACGCCTTGACCGGTTACTTCTCGCTGATGAGCGGGTCGAGCATCTTGTGCAGCTTCGTGTCGTCGACGGCGCCGAACTCACGGGCGGCGATCTTGCCCTCCCGGTCCAGGACGACCGTGGCGGGGATGCCCTGGAGGCTCACCGTGCCCTTGGGGAATCCGGCGAGCAGCAGCTTGCCGGCCGGGTCGTACAGGCTGGGGTAGGAGATGCCGAACTCGTCCTCGAACGCCTTCGGCTGGACCTTGCCGTTGTCGCGGGCGTTGATGCCGACGAACTGGACGCCCTTGCTCTTGGTGCTCTTGGCGACCTTGTTGAGGTAGGGGGCCTCGGCCCGGCAGGGCGGGCACCAGGAGCCCCACAGGTTGATGACGACGACCTTGCCCTTGTAGTCGGCGACGTCGAGCTGCTTGCCCTGGAGGGTCTCGCCCTTGAGCCGGCCGACCGGCTTCCGCTCGCCCTTGGCGACCGTCGAGATGCCGTCCTTGCCCGTCACGTAGTTCGTCTCGCCGCCGCCCCCGGACGTACCGCTGCCACAGGCCGACAGGGAGAGTGCGCCGAGGCCGGCCATCGCGATCATCACGCAGGTACGAGTGACGGGTTTGAGAACCATGCCCCGAGTTTCCCACGCCCGGACAGCGACGCCGGGCCCGGGTCCCCCGTGGGCGGGGACCCGGGCCCGGCGGTCTCGCGGCGCTGTCACATGCCGCCCGCGGACATCCCGTGCACGGCCGGGACGGTGCCCAGGCGTCCCGCCTGGAAGTCGTCGAAGGCCTGCTGCAGTTCGTCCTTGGTGTTCATCACGAACGGGCCGTAGTGCGCCATCGGCTCCCGGATCGGCTGCCCGCCGAGGATCACGACCTCCAGGTCCGGGGTGTTCGCGTCCTGCTTCTCGTCCGCCCGCACGGTCAGCGACGACCCCGCGCCGAAGACCGCCGTCTGCCCCGTGTGGACCGGGCGCCGCTCGGTGCCGACGGAGCCGCGGCCCGCGAGCACGTAGACGAGGCCGTTGTACTCCTCGCGCCAGGGCAGCGTCGCCTCGGCGCCGGGCCGCACGGTGGCGTGCACCATCGTGATCGGCGTGTGCGTGATGCCGGGGCCCTCGTGGCCGTCGAACTCACCGGCGATGACCCGCAGCAGCGCGCCGCCGTCGGCCGTGGTGAGCAGCTTGACCTGGCCGCCGCGGATGTCCTGGTAGCGCGGGTCCTTCATCTTGTCCTTGGCAGGCAGGTTCACCCACAGCTGGAGGCCGTGGAAGAGGCCGCCGGACATGACGAGGGACTCCGGCGGCGCCTCGATGTGCAGCAGGCCGGAGCCCGCCGTCATCCACTGGGTGTCGCCGTTGGTGATGGTGCCGCCACCGCCGTTCGAGTCCTGGTGGATGAAGGTGCCGTCGATGATGTAGGTCACGGTCTCGAAGCCGCGGTGCGGGTGCCAGGGGGTCCCCTTCGGCTCGCCCGGCGCGTACTCCACCTCGCCCATCTGGTCCATCATGATGAACGGGTCGAGGTGGCGGTAGTTGATCCCGGCGAAGGCGCGGCGGACCGGGAAGCCCTCGCCCTCGAAGCCGCCGGGCGCGGTCGTCACGGTGAGCACGGGTCGGGCCGCGGCCTGTGCCGGCGCGGCCACGCGGGGCAGGGTCAGCGGGTTCTCGACGGTCACAGCGGGCATTGGGGGCCTCCTTGGCGTCCTCGTGCCTCGACTTTAGTTGAACGTAGAACTTTCTGCCACCCGGAACGCCGGACGCCCGGAGGGAATTCCCTCCGGGCGTCCGGTCCTGCCGATGAGCGGCGCGGGTCAGCCGTACATGCGGCGCATCGCGAAGTCGACCATCTGCTCGACCGCCTTGGCGTCGAAGACCATCCGGTGCTCGCCCTCCATGTCGAGGACGAAGCCGTACCCGGTCGGCAGCAGGTCGATCACCTCCGCCCCGGTGATGACGAAGTACTTGGACTCCTTGCCGGCGTACCGGCGCAGCTCCTTGAGCGTGGTGAACATCGGGATCACCGGCTGCTGGGTGTTGTGCAGCGCGAGGAAGCCCGGGGTGTCGCCGCGCGGGCAGTAGACCTTCGAGGAGGCGAAGATCTGCTGGAAGTCCTCGGCCGCCATCGAGCCGGTGGTGAAGGCGCGGACCGCGTCGGCGAGCGAGGGCGGCGACGGCTCCGGGTACAGCGGCGGCGCCTGCTGCCCGTACCCGCCCTGCTGCGGCGGCGCGTACTGCTGCCCGGCAGCGGCTCCCCCGGCGTGCTGCTCGTATCCGTACATGGGGCAAAGCCTACCTAGGGCCGGGGGACCGCCGGGCCGGGCGGCGGAACCAGCCACTTGAGGCTCGTTCGTCACAGTTACCGCGCCAGGGGTTGCGTCTTATTACCGACGGGTAGCATCCTGGTGATTACTAGTTGGTACGCGTACGAGGACGATCCCGGAGCCCGAGACGAACGGGCCCCCGCAGCGGGTCTACCTCCCAAGCCTTTACGGAGCCGTCGCCATGGGGCACTACAAGTCGAATCTCCGCGACATCGAGTTCAACCTCTTCGAGGTGCTCGACCGCGACAAGCTGTACGGCACGGGCCCGTTCGGGGAGATGGACGTCGACACCGCCAAGAGCATCCTCGAAGAGGTCGCCCGCCTCTCCGAGAACGACCTGGCCGAGTCCTTCGCGGACGCCGACCGCAACCCGCCGGTCTTCGACCCCGAGACCAACACGGCGCCGGTCCCGGCCAGCTTCAAGAAGTCCTACCAGTCCTTCATGGACGCCGAGTACTGGCGCCTGGGCCTGCCCGAGGAGATCGGCGGCACCACCGCGCCGCGCTCCCTGATCTGGGCCCACGCCGAGCTGATCCTGGGCGCCAACCCGGCGGTCTGGATGTACTCCTCCGGCCCCGCGTTCGCCGGCATCCTCTTCGAGGAGGGCAACGAGGCGCAGAAGAAGGTCGCCGAGATCGCCGTCGAGAAGCAGTGGGGCTCGACGATGGTGCTGACCGAGCCGGACGCCGGCTCCGACGTCGGCGCCGGCCGCACGAAGGCCGTCCAGCAGTCCGACGGCACCTGGCACATCGAGGGCGTGAAGCGGTTCATCACCTCCGGCGAGCACGACATGTCGGAGAACATCCTCCACTACGTCCTCGCCCGCCCCGAGGGCCACGGCCCCGGCACGAAGGGCCTCTCGCTCTTCCTGGTCCCGAAGTTCGAGTTCGACTGGGAGACCGGCGAGCTGGGCGAGCGCAACGGCGTCTACGCGACCAACGTCGAGCACAAGATGGGCCTCAAGGCCTCCAACACCTGCGAGATGACCTTCGGCGACAAGCACCCCGCCAAGGGCTGGCTGATCGGCGACAAGCACGACGGCATCCGCCAGATGTTCCGCATCATCGAGTTCGCCCGCATGATGGTCGGCACGAAGGCGATCTCCACGCTGTCGACCGGTTACCTGAACGCGCTGGAGTACGCCAAGGAGCGCGTCCAGGGCCCCGACCTCGCCAAGTTCATGGACAAGACGGCGCCCAAGGTCACCATCACGCACCACCCGGACGTCCGCCGCTCGCTGCTCACGCAGAAGGCGTACGCGGAGGGCATGCGCTCGCTGGTGCTCTACACCGCCTCCGTCCAGGACGCGATCCAGGTCAAGGAGGCCGCGGGCGAGGACGCCTCGACCGAGCACGCGCTGAACGACCTGCTGCTGCCCATCGTCAAGGGCTACGGCTCCG
Organism: Streptomyces sp. NPDC006552; assembly: GCF_040611655.1. Taxonomy (NCBI): domain Bacteria; kingdom Bacillati; phylum Actinomycetota; class Actinomycetes; order Kitasatosporales; family Streptomycetaceae; genus Streptomyces; species Streptomyces sp. NPDC006552. Next base: position 820 of record NZ_JBEXOS010000080.1, on the reverse strand, counting down.
AGAAGGGCTACGAGCAGCTCGCGCAGTCCCTCCAGACGTTCGGCGGCTCCGGGTTCCTCCAGGAGTACCCGATCGAGCAGTACATCCGTGACTCGAAGATCGACACGCTCTACGAGGGCACGACGGCCATCCAGGGCCAGGACTTCTTCTTCCGCAAGATCGTCCGCAACCAGGGCGCCGCGCTGAACGGCCTCGCCGAGGAGATCAAGAAGTTCCTCGCGGTCGAGACGGGCGGCGACGAGCTGGGTGCCGCCCGTGAGTCGCTGGCCAAGGCGGCCGTCGAGCTGGAGGCCATCGTCGGCGTCATGCTCACGGATCTGGCCGCCACGGAGCAGGACGTCAAGGCCATCTACAAGGTCGGCCTCAACACGACGCGGCTGCTCATGGCCTCCGGTGACGTGGTCGTCGGCTACCTGCTGCTCAAGGGCGCGGCCGTCGCCGCGGAGAAGCTCGCGGCGGGGGCCTCCGGCAAGGACGTGCCGTTCTACCAGGGCAAGATCGCGGCGGCCAAGTTCTTCGCGGCGAATGTGCTGCCGGGGGTCATCGGGGCGCGGAAGCTGGCGCAGGCGACGAGTGAGTCCGGGCTGGATGTCATGGAGCTGGACGAGGCGGCGTTCTAGGCCCCGCCGAGCGGATGCCTTTTCGTCCGCCGCCCGGTGCGGGCTGATCGCGCGGTTCCCCGCGCCCCTGGGCAGTTCTTCGTCCGCCGCCCGGTAGGGGCTGGGCGCGCAGTTCCCCGCGCCCCTGGAGCATGCGGCTTCGCCGCAGCCCCATGGGCCCGATGAGATGGCGCACGCAGTGCGCATCTCAGGGGCGCGGG
>NZ_JBEXOS010000079.1:0-34879 GCF_040611655.1 Streptomyces sp. NPDC006552 | reverse complement strand
GGGACGGGCACCGAGGTCACCTACTCGCTCACCGTCGACGTGAAGATCCCCATGCTCGGGATGATCAAGCGCAAGGCCGAGAAGGTCATCATCGATCGCGCGTCGCCCCGAAGATGTTCATCGACCCGTCCGGCGTGGCCGAGGGGCCGGTCAGGACCTCCTCGGTGGTACCCACCGTGCCGAGGTCGACCTTCTTGCCGCGCGGCACGTCCTCGTGGACGGCCTCCATGCCCCAGTGGTGGCCGCGCCCGGGCGCGTCCGTCGCGCGGGCCAGCGGCGAGCCCATCATCACGGCGTCCGCGCCGCACGCGATCGCCTTCGGCAGGTCACCGGACCAGCCCACGCCGCCGTCGGCGATGACGTGCACGTACCGGCCGCCGGACTCGTCCATGTAGTCGCGGCGGGCCGCGGCCACGTCGGCGACGGCGGTCGCCATCGGGACCTGGATGCCCAGCACGTTGCGCGTGGTGTGCGCGGCGCCGCCACCGAAGCCGACCAGGACGCCCGCGGCGCCGGTCCGCATCAGGTGCAGCGCGGCGGTGTACGTGGCGCAGCCGCCGACGATCACCGGCACGTCCAGCTCGTAGATGAACTGCTTGAGGTTGAGCGGCTCGGCGGCGCCCGACACGTGCTCGGCGGAGACCGTGGTCCCGCGGATCACGAAGATGTCGACGCCCGCGTCCACCACGGCCTTGGAGAACTCGGCGGTGCGCTGCGGGGAGAGCGCGGCGGCGGTGACCACACCGGAGTCGCGCACCTCCTTGATGCGCTGCCCGATCAGGTCGGCCCGGATCGGGGCGGCGTAGATCTCCTGGAGCCGGCGCGTCGCGTTGCCCGCGTCGTCGGTGTTCAGCTCACGGATCTCGTCGAGCAGCGGCTGCGGGTCCTCGTACCGGGTCCACAGCCCTTCGAGGTTCAGCACGCCCAGACCGCCCAGCTCGCCGATCCGGATGGCGGTCTCCGGGGAGACGACGGAGTCCATGGGCGCGGCCAGGAAGGGCAGCTCGAAGCGGTAGGCGTCGATCTGCCAGGCGATCGAGACCTCCTTCGGGTCGCGGGTGCGCCGGCTCGGTACGACGGCGATGTCGTCGAAGGCGTACGCGCGGCGGCCGCGCTTGCCGCGCCCGATCTCGATCTCAGTCACGTTGTGTGGGCCTTTCCCTCTTGGTCTGCCGGTCCAGTATCCCCGACACACGGGCGAGGGGCGGCCCCGGCGAATCCGGGGCCGCCCCTCATACCGGCACGGACGTCACTTGCGGCTGTAGTTCGGTGCCTCGACCGTCATCTGGATGTCGTGCGGGTGGCTCTCCTTGAGCCCCGCGGACGTGATGCGCACGAAGCGGCCCTTGCGCTCCATCTCGTCGACGCTCGCCGCGCCCACGTACCCCATCGTCTGGCGCAGGCCGCCGACGAGCTGGTGCAGCACGTTGGCGAGCGGGCCGCGGTAGGGCACCTGGCCCTCGATGCCCTCGGGGACGAGCTTGTCGTCGGAGGAGACCTCGGCCTGGAAGTAGCGGTCCTTGGAGTACGAGCGGCCCTGGCCGCGCGACTGCATGGCGCCGAGCGAACCCATGCCCCGGTAGGACTTGAACTGCTTGCCGTTGATGAACATCAGCTCGCCCGGCGACTCCTCGCAGCCCGCGAGGAGCGAGCCGAGCATCACCGTGTCGGCGCCCGCGGCGAGCGCCTTGCCGATGTCGCCGGAGTACTGCAGGCCGCCGTCGCCGATGACCGGGACACCGGCCGCGCGGGCCGCGACCCCCGCCTCGTAGATCGCGGTGACCTGCGGGACGCCGATGCCGGCGACCACGCGCGTGGTGCAGATCGAGCCCGGGCCGACGCCGACCTTGACGCCGTCGACACCGGCGTCGATGAGGGCCTGGGCGCCGTCGCGCGTCGCCACGTTCCCACCGATGACGTCGACGCCGACGCTCGACTTGATCTTCGACATCCAGCTCAGCGCGTTGCTGTTGTGGCCGTGCGAGGTGTCGACGATGAGGAAGTCGACCCCGGCGCCGGCCAGCGCCTGGGCGCGCTCCAGGGCCTCGGGGCTCGCGCCCACGGCGGCGCCGACGAGCAGCCGGCCCTCCGCGTCCTTGGCCGCGTTCGGGTACTGCTCGGCCTTCTTGAAGTCCTTGACGGTGATGAGGCCCTTGAGCACCCCGGCATCGTCGACCAGCGGCAACTTCTCGATCTTGTGGCGGCGCAGCAGCTCCATGGCGTCGACGCCGCTGATCCCGACCTTGCCGGTGACGAGCGGCATCGGCGTCATGACCTCGCGGACCTGACGGCCGCGGTCGTTCTCGAAGGCCATGTCGCGGTTGGTGACGATGCCGAGCAGCTTGCCCGCCGCGTCGGTCACCGGGACGCCGCTGATGCGGAACTTGGCGCAGAGCGCGTCGGCCTCGGCGAGGGTCGCGTCCGGGTGCACCGTGATCGGGTCGGTGACCATGCCGGACTCGGACCGCTTCACCAGGTCGACCTGGTTGACCTGGTCGGCGATCGAGAGGTTGCGGTGCAGCACGCCGACGCCGCCCTGGCGGGCCATGGCGATCGCCATCCGGGCCTCGGTGACCTTGTCCATCGCGGCGGAGAGCAGCGGGATGTTCACCCGGACGTTCCTGGAGATGCGGGACGAGGTGTCGACCGCGTTCGGCAGCACTTCCGACGCGCCCGGCAGCAGCAGCACGTCGTCGTAGGTCAGCCCGAGTGTCGCGAATTTCTCGGGCACTCCTGTCGAGGGACCGCCGTTTGCAGTCATGACACCTTCCCCAAATGGCCTTGATCGGTGCGGATGTCCATGCTAACGGGAACACGAGGTGTCTCATTCCACGAGCAAGATCATCCGTTGGATTCGTACGTTCCCACGTATGCGATCGGGAAGGCGCGCCCGGCCCCGGCTACTGCTCCGCCAGAGCCCGCAGGCGGCTGAGCGCCCGGTGCTGCGCGACGCGCACGGCGCCGGGTGACATGCCCAACATCTGGCCGGTCTCCTCGGCGGTGAGCCCGACCGCGATCCGCAGCAGCAGCAACTCCCGCTGATTGTCGGGGAGGTTCGCGAGGAGCTTCTTGGCCCACTCGGCGTCGCTGCTGAGCAGCGCCCGCTCCTCGGGGCCGAGCGAGTCGTCCGGCCGCTCCGGCATCTCGTCGGAGGGCACGGCCGTCGAGCCGGGGCCGCGCATGGCGGCGCGCTGCAGATCGGCGACCTTGTGCGCGGCGATGGCGAAGACGAACGCCTCGAAGGGGCGCCCGGTGTCCTTGTACCGCGGCAGCGCGAGCAGCACCGCGACACAGACTTCCTGGGCGAGGTCCTCCACGAAGTGCCGCGCGTCGCCCGGCAGCCGGGAGAGCCGGGTGCGGCAGTAGCGGATGGCGAGGGGATGGACGTGCGCGAGCAGGTCGTGCGTGGCCTGCTGATCACCGTCGACAGCGCGGCCGACGAGCGTGCCGATGACCCCCTGCCGGGCCGGTGCCTCGTCGTCGCGCATCGGACCATGGTGCCTTGCCTGCCCGCGGTCCGTGGCACCGCGGTCCTGGTTGTGCACCGAAGCGTTATGAGCAGGTGCGCCGGAACTCATCTCCTGCGCCCTCCCCTCTCGCTGACCCTGCTCGCCCGACTCGTCGTCCCCGAGGAACTCCACACCTCAAGGATGCGGCATCTCGCGGGAAACGTGAGAGCGCCGCTCACCGCAACCCCCGGCAGGGGCGCGGGGAACGGCGCGCCCAGCCACGACGGGCTCGCGGGCGGTCGGCTACCGCACCCCGGCGGCGCGCTACCGAACGAGGCCCCAACGGAAGCCGAGCGCTACGGCATGCGCCCGGTCAGAGGCTCCGAGCTTCTTGAACAAGCGCCGCGCGTGCGTCTTCACGGTGTCCTCGGAGAGGAACAGCTCGCGCCCGATCTCCGCGTTCGACCGGCCGTGGCTCATGCCCTCGAGCACCTGGATCTCGCGTGCGGTGAGGGTGGGCGCCGCGCCCATCTCGGCCGAGCGCAGCCGGCGCGGTGCCAGCCGCCACGTCGGGTCGGCGAGCGCCTGCGTCACGGTGGCCCGCAGCTCGGCGCGGGACGCGTCCTTGTGCAGGTACCCGCGGGCCCCGGCGGCGACCGCGAGGGCCACCCCGTCCAGGTCCTCGGCCACGGTGAGCATGATGATGCGCGCACCGGGGTCGGCGGAGAGCAGCCGCCGGACCGTCTCGACGCCGCCCAGACCGGGCATGCGTACGTCCATCAGAATCAGGTCCGAGCGGTCGGCGCCCCAGCGGCGCAGGACCTCCTCGCCGTTGGCCGCGGTCGTCACGCGCTCGACGCCGGGTACGGTCGCGACCGCGCGGCGCAGCGCCTCTCGGGCAAGCGGGGAGTCGTCGCAGACGAGGACGGATGTCATGACCGTCCTCCGCAGCTGATGCGCGTCACCTTGAGCCTCCAGGCTTTGTACGAATCGTCACCTGTGCGGTCGACATTCGCAAACATTCGGACAGATGCCCGAGCGCTTGTTCCTTCAACCGCCTCCGCACTTCCAACGACGGTCACTCGAAAGAGTTACGGGTCGGACGGTCTGGTTCGGCACTCTACGTGAGGGGCCGGACACAGGGCAGATGCCGCCACGCTCCTGCCGGGTTTCCTCACAAGCCCATGCCCCATTTAGTGGCTTTTCTTCCCTTTTGCTGGTGTCTGTAGCTAGATTCGCAATGAGTCATATTTTCATCTCCTTAGATCGTAGATGTACGGTCAGGGCACCGCGTCCGCGTCACAACCGGCTACAAGGGGACAACGCAATGGCAGATTTCTCCCGCCTTCCCGGACCGAACGCCGATCTGTGGGACTGGCAGCTCCTCGCGGCGTGCCGCGGGGTCGACAGCTCGCTCTTCTTCCACCCGGAAGGCGAGCGGGGAGCGGCGCGCAGCGCGCGTGAGAACTCGGCGAAAGAGGTCTGCATGAGGTGCCCGGTCCGCGCCGAATGCGCAGCTCACGCCCTTCAGGTACGCGAGCCGTACGGCGTCTGGGGCGGGCTGACCGAGGACGAGCGCGAGGAGCTGATGGGGCGCGCCCGCAACCGGCTCGTCACGGCCGCGGCCGGGGGCGGCGAAGGGGGTGCCACCGCCGCTCCGAGCAACTGAAGGAACGTTTCTTCGAACCGCGGTGGCTCAGCGGGTGGCGGCCGACGCCAGCTGGTCGAGGGTGGCGGCGACGGCGGGGACCTGGGCGAGATCGGGGAGCGTGAGCGCGACGATCTCGCGCCGCACGGCGGGCTCCACCGTCACTGTGCGTGCACCCTTGGGGCGAACGGACTCGATGGCCAGTTCGGGCAGGACGGCGACCCCGAGCCCCGCGCCGACCAGACCGATCACCGCCGGATAGTCGTCGGTGGCGAAGTCGATCCGCGGCGCGAACCCGGCGCCGCGGCAGACCTCCACGAGCTGGCGGCGGCAGCGCGGGCAGCCCGCGATCCACGGGTCGTCGGCGAACGCGTCGATGGTCACCGAACCCGCGCCGGCCAGCGGATGCCCCTCGGGGACCAGGCCCACGAGCCGGTCGGCGAGGAGCGGGCGGACCACCAGGTCGTCCCACTCCTCCCCGGTACGGGCGCCCTCGTAGCGGAAGGCGAGGGCCACGTCGCAGTCGCCCTCGCGCAGCATCTCCACCGAGCGCGGGGGCTCCGCCTCCACCAGCGAGACGCGGGTACCGGGGTGCGCGGCGCGCAGGGCGGCCAGTGCCGTCGGGACCAGGGTCGAACTGCCGCTCGGGAAGGAGACGAGGCGGACGCGGCCCGCGCGCAGGCCCGCGATCGCGGCGACCTCCTCCTCGGCCGCGGTGAGCCCGGCGAGGATGCCCGCGGCGTGCCGGACGAGGGCCTCACCGGCCTGGGTCAGCCGCATCTCCCGGCCCGTGCGGATCAGCAGCGGGGTACCGGCCGAGGACTCCAGGGCCTTCATCTGCTGGCTGACGGCGGGCTGGGTGCAGCCCAGCTCGCGGGCGGCCGCCGAGAAGGAGCCGGTGGCGGCCACGGCGCGCAGGACACGGAGATGACGGGCCTCGATCATGGTGCAAGGATAAGCCGCGCTTGGGGACCACGCCGATTAATGCGTGGCGACTTTGGTCACGGGTCGCGTAGCGTGCCGGGCCATGAAGCTGCTCTCACTCAATCTGGGCCGGCCGGCGGCGGTCGGCTACACCGACCAGCCCGAGGGCCTGACCGGCATCGACAAGCGGCCGGTCACCGGGCCGGTGCGGGTCGCCGCGCCCGGGGTCAAGGGGACCGGCGCGAGCGGCGTCGCCGGCGACGCCGTCTGTGACACCCGGCACCACGGCGGGGACGACCAGGCCGTGTACGCGTTCGCGCGGGAGGACCTGGACGCCTGGGAGCGGGCCCTCGGCCGGACGCTGCCCAGCGGCACGTTCGGGGAGAACCTCACCACCGAGGGCGTCGACGTCGCCGGGGCGAAGATCGGCGAGCGCTGGCGGATCGGCTCCGATCTGCTGCTGGAGGTGAGCGCCAGCCGGATCCCGTGCAAGACCTTCCAGGGACACCTGGGTGAGAAGGGCTGGGTCAAGCGGTTCACGCGGGAGCAGCGGCCGGGCGCGTACCTGCGGGTGATCGAGCCGGGCGAGATCCGGGCCGGGGACGCCGTCGAGATCGTGCACCGGCCCGCGCACGAGGTGACGGTCGCCTTCGAGTTCCGGGCGCTGATGACCGAGCGCGAACTGCTGCCGCGGGTGCTGGCCGCCGGGGACGCGCTGCACCCCGAGGCGGAGCGGGTGGCGCGGACGTACCTGGAGAAGTACGGCGCGCGCTCGGCGTGAGCCGGCCGCCGGCGCGGGGACGCCCCCGGTGATCACGAGCACCACCGGGGCGTCACTAACCTTGGTCCATGACTACGGCACTGATCACGGGATCCACCGCGGGCATCGGCGCCGCGTTCGCCCGGCGCCTCGCCGCCGACGGCCACAACCTGGTGCTCGTCGCCCGCGACACCGCGCGGCTCCAGGAGCAGGCGACCGAACTGCACGACCGGCACGGCATCGAGGCCGAGGTGCTCACCGCCGACCTCGCCACGGACAAGGGGATCGCGGCCGTCGAGAAGCGGCTGCGGGACCGCAAGGCCGCGGTCGATCTGCTCGTCAACAACGCCGGGTTCGGCAACAAGGGCCGCTATCTGGAGGTCCCCCTCGCCGATGAGCTGACCATGCTGAAGGTGCACTGCGAGGCGGTGCTGCGGCTGACGTCGGCGGCCACGGAGGTGATGCGTGAGCGCGGGCGCGGGGGCGTGATCAACGTGGCGTCGGTGGCGGCGTTCGTGCCGCGCGGCACCTACGGGGCGTCCAAGGCGTGGGTCGTGCAGTTCACCCAGGGGGTGGCGAAGGACCTGGCGGGCTCCGGGGTGCGGCTGATGGCGCTGTGCCCCGGCTTCGTCCGCACGGAGTTCCACCAGCGGGCCGACATGGGCACGGACAACATCCCGAAGTGGATGTGGCTGGACGCCGACAAACTGGTCGCGGCGGCGCTCACGGATCTCTCCCGCGGCAAGTCCCTCTCGATCCCCGATCCGCGGTACAAGGCGCTGATGGGGGTGGCGAAGGTGACGCCGCGGTCTCTGCTCGGCGGGGTCACGTCTCGGACGAGGCGCAAGTACGGGCCGCAGTAGGTCCGTATCGCGGGTGCGGCCCCGGTGGGGGCTGGTCGCGCAGTTCCCCGCGCCCCTGGAGGCATCCGCTGCGCGCAGCCTCCCCGGGGAGGTCACGGCGAAGCCGTGCACCTCAGGGGCGCGCCCGGCGGACGTCAGAACCAGGCAGACGCGCATCCACAGAACCAGGAGGCCCGGCCCCCCAGAACACAGGGGGCCGGGCCTCAGGTCACTTCAGCGGAGCGGGTCAGTGCGAGTGACCGTGGCTGTGACCGGCCTCGGCCTCTTCCTCGGCCGGCTTCTCGACGACCAGGGTCTCGGTCGTCAGGAGCAGGGAGGCGATGGACGCGGCGTTCTCCAGCGCGGAGCGCGTGACCTTGACCGGGTCGATGACGCCGGCCTTGACCAGGTCGCCGTACTCACCGGTCGCGGCGTTGTAGCCGGAGCCCTTCTCGAGCTCGGCGACCTTGGAGACGATGACGTAGCCCTCCAGGCCCGCGTTCTCCGCGATCCAGCGCAGCGGCTCGACGGCGGCGCGGCGGACGACGGCGACACCGGTGGCCTCGTCGCCCTCCTTGCCGAGGCCGTCGGCGAGCACCTTCACGGCGTGGACGAGCGCGGAGCCACCACCGGAGACGATGCCCTCCTCGACCGCGGCGCGGGTCGCGGAGATGGCGTCCTCCAGACGGTGCTTCTTCTCCTTGAGCTCGACCTCGGTCGCGGCACCGACCTTGATCACGCAGACGCCGCCGGCGAGCTTCGCGAGGCGCTCCTGGAGCTTCTCGCGGTCCCAGTCGGAGTCCGTGTTCTCGATCTCGGCCTTGATCTGGTTGACGCGACCCTCGACGTCGGCCTTGTTGCCGCCACCGTCGACGATCGTGGTGTCGTCCTTGGTGATGGTGACGCGGCGGGCGGAGCCCAGCACGTCCAGACCGGCCTGGTCGAGCTTGAGGCCGACCTCCTCGGCGATGACGGTGGCACCGGTGAGGGTGGCCATGTCCTGGAGCATCGCCTTGCGGCGGTCGCCGAAGCCGGGGGCCTTGACCGCGACGGCGTTGAACGTGCCGCGGATCTTGTTCACGACCAGGGTCGACAGGGCCTCGCCCTCGACGTCCTCGGCGATGATCAGCAGCGGCTTGGAGCCACCGGCCTGGATGACCTTCTCCAGGAGCGGGAGCAGGTCCTGGATGGACCCGATCTTGCCCTGGTGGATCAGGATGTACGGGTCGTCGAGGACGGCCTCCATACGCTCCTGGTCGGTGACGAAGTACGGGGACAGGTAGCCCTTGTCGAAGGCCATGCCCTCGGTGAAGTCCAGCTCCAGGCCGAAGGTGTTGGACTCCTCGACGGTGATGACACCGTCCTTGCCGACCTTGTCCATCGCCTCGGCGATGAGCTCGCCGACCTGGCTGTCCTGGGCGGACAGACCGGCGACGGCGGCGATGTCGGACTTCGAGTCGATCGGGCGGGCGGTCGCGAGGAGGTCCTCGGACACGGCCTTCACCGCGGCGTCGATGCCCTTCTTCAGGGCGGCCGGGGAGGCACCCGCGGCGACGTTGCGCAGGCCTTCCTTGACCAGGGCCTGGGCCAGCACGGTGGCGGTGGTCGTACCGTCACCCGCGATGTCGTTGGTCTTGGTCGCCACCTCCTTCACGAGCTGGGCGCCGAGGTTCTCGTACGGGTCCTCGACCTCGACCTCGCGGGCGATGGTCACACCGTCGTTGGTGATGGTGGGGGCGCCGAACTTCTTGTCGATGACGACGTTGCGGCCCTTGGGACCGATCGTCACCTTGACCGTGTCGGCAAGCTTGTTGACGCCGCGCTCGAGGGCGCGACGGGCGTCCTCGTCGAACTTCAGGATCTTCGCCATGGGAGCGGTTCAGCCCTCTCGAAAACTACGGAAAACTTCAGGGTGCACGAACCGCGCCCCCGACCCCGGCTTCTTACGATCGCGGGTGCCAGGGGCGCAATTCACAGCGGAAAGCCGCTTCTCGGTCTGCTTACTTCTCGATGATCGCGAGAACGTCGCGGGCCGAGAGGACGAGGTACTCCTCGCCGTTGTACTTGACCTCGGTGCCGCCGTACTTGCTGTACAGCACGATGTCGCCGGTCTTCACGTCGAGCGGCAGGCGCTCGCCGTTCTCGAAGCGCCCCGGGCCCACGGCGAGGACGACGCCCTCCTGGGGCTTCTCCTTCGCGGTGTCCGGAATGACCAGGCCGGAGGCCGTGGTCTGCTCGGCGTCGAGCGGCTGGACCACAATGCGGTCCTCGAGCGGCTTGATGGCAACCTTGGAGCTGGTGGTCGTCACGATCCGGTCTCCCCCTTCGGAGATCTCACGGGGTTAAGAGTCTGAGGTGGCGACCAGGTGGATCCGTCGTCGCGGGTGCCGGACCTGCCCGTCGCTGTTGGCACTCTCCAGTGGTGAGTGCCAGGAGCGAGACTATGACTGCGATTAGCACTCGGTCAAGCGGAGTGCCAGTCGGCTGTGGCGCGGCGCGGTTTTCCGGCGGGTCCGCGGGCTTCTTACAGGTAGCTCTCCAGGCGGGCCACCTTCAGATGCCGGGCCCGGATCCGCGCCAGGAGACGGGTGGTCGTCCTGGTGAGCGAGGGCGCGGCGGCATGGGTGTGGATGATGTCGCCGGGGCGCAGGGGGCCGCGGTCGTCGTGGGCCCGGCCCAGCACGATCGCGTCGATGCCGCAGGCGCCCGCCGCCCGCAGGGTGCCCGCGTCGTAGGCGCCGTAGGGCGGGCTGAGCAGGCGCGGCGCCGTGCCGAAGCGGCCCTTGACGCGGTCCCGCTGGCCGCAGATCTCCGCGTGCTGGGCCACGGGGCCGAGGCCGGGCAGGAAGGGCCGCGTCAGGGTGCGGTTCTGGATACCCGCGCCCAGTGCGCGCAACTCCCCGAAGTGGTCGCGGCCGGGTCCCGGGACGCCGCCGGTGAGGAAGACCGAGACGGGCAGGCGCAGCGCACGGACCAGGCCGGCGAAGCGGGGGTCCGTGCCCGCGCCGTCGTCGAAGACGAGGAAGACGACCCGGTCCCGGGTCGGCACCCGGTCCACGACCCGCGGGACCGCGCCCCGCGCGCGCGGCGGGAAGACGCGGTGGGCGGGGGCGGTGGAGACGACGGCGGCGGCGGCCGTCCTCGACCACGGGCCCGTCCCGGGCGCGCCGGGACGGGCGCCCCGCACCCCGACCGCACCAGCGGCACCGAGTGCGTCGGCGGCCGCGGCTCGGTCCGCCTCCCCGCCGCCCCGGAGCCGATCCCGCCGGGCCTCACCCGCCCCCGCCTCACCCGACCGGTCACCACGGTCCCCACCAACGGCCTCCGGCCCCCACCAGCCACCCGGGGCTCCATCCGCAGCTCTCGCCCCGGCACCCCGCGCTCCACTCGCCGCCCCCGCCCCCGGCCCCCACCGGTCACCCCGGGTCCCGCCCGGCGCTCCTTGTCCCGCCCGCTCGTGCCGGACCTTCTGGGCCGCCTTTCGTCCCATGCGGGCGATCGGGTCGACGGACTGGGCGCAGCCGGTGAGCAGCGCCGCGGCCAGCACGCAGACGGCCGCGTACCGGAGCCCGGCGGCACGCGCCCAGAAGTTCCGGGGGACCGCCGCCCGGGGGCCCGTCCGAGAACGCGGGTTCTCGGGGCTCGCCCGGCCCGCGGCCGCGTAAGGCTCCGCCGACGGGACGCGGGGGGCGGCAGGCCGGTCGCCGGGGCGGGTTCGCGTCACCGTCGGGGCCGTTTCCTCATCTTGTCCCACTAGGCGCATGGCGCCGGATCTTCGCAGCTCAGAGCCGTGACCGGGGGCTGACACCGCCGCCCTGCGCGTACCGTCCACCGACTGGCCCACAATGGACCGGGTGAGCCCACTCTCCACCCCCGCCGACGTCCACGCCCTCCTCACCCCGGAGGGACAGACCCTGCTCGACACGGTCCGCGACCACGATCCGGCCCAGGAGATCGCGCTCGCCACCCGGCTGCGCCGCGATCACCCGGCCGGCCTTGTCTCGGCGGCGCTCGCGCAGGCGCGGCTGCGGCAGCGGGCGGTGGCGAAGTTCGGGGCCGGGGACGCGGCCCGGATGTACTTCACGCCGAACGGGGTCGAACAGGCGACCAGGACCAGCGTCGCCGCCCACCGCGCGCAGTCGCTGCGCGCCCTCGGCGTCGGGTCCGTCGCCGACCTGTGCTGCGGCATCGGCGGCGACGCGATCGCGCTGGCCCGCGCCGGCATCCGGGTGCTCGCCGTCGACCGCGACCCGGGGACCTGCGCGGTCGCGCGGGCCAACGCCGCCGCGCTCGGCCTCGACGGCCTGATCGAGGTGCGGGAGGCGGACGTGACGGAGGTGGACACGGCCGCGTACGACGCCGTCTTCGTCGATCCCGCCCGGCGCTCCGCCAAGCGGGGCCGCATCTTCGACCCCGAGGCCTACTCCCCGCCGCTGTCCTGGGCCGTGGCCACCGCGCTCGCGGCACCGCGCGCCGCGCTGAAGATCGCGCCCGGCATCCCGCACGAGGCGATCCCGCCGGAGGCCGAGGCGGAGTGGATCTCGGACGGCGGTGACGTGAAGGAGGCCGTCCTGTGGTTCGGCACCCAGCCGGGCCGCCGCCGCGCCACCCTGCTGCCGGGCCCGCGGGAGCTGGTCGGGCGGGGCCTCGCGGACCCCGGGGTGCGGCCGGTGGGACGGTACTTGTACGAGCCGGACGGCGCCGTCATCCGCGCGCACCTGGTCGCCGAGGTGGCCGAGCAGGTCGGCGGCGGGCTGATCGACGAAACCATCGCGTACGTCACCGCCGACGCCGCGCGAGCGACTCCCTACGCCGCCGCCTACGAGATCACCGGGCACCTCCCCTTCAGCGTGAAGAAGCTGAAGGCGCTGCTGCGGGAGCGGGAGGTCGGGGTGCTGACCGTGAAGAAGCGCGGATCGGCCGTCGAGCCGGAGGAGTTGCGGCGCAAGGTGATGCCGAAGCCTTACGGGAAGCGGGCGCTGACGGTCTTTCTGACCCGGGTCGCCGGAGCCCCCACGATGCTGCTCGGACAGCCGCTCCCGCGTACCGAGGGCGCCTGAGCCGCCGTCGCGGTCACCGCTCCCGCTCCCCCGTCGGCCCGGACTCCGCCCGGCCCAGCAGCAGCTCCCGCTCGCGCGCGTTCCGCGTCAGGGACGCCGCCCGCGCGTACTCGGCCCGCGCCTCGCCGAGCCGCCCGAGCCGCTCCAGCAGATCCCCGCGCACGCTCGGCAGCACGTGGTAGTCGCGCAGCGCCGGTGCGCCGGCGACCGCGTCGACGATCTCCAGCGCCGCCGCGGGACCGTCCACCATCGAGACGGCCACCGCCCGGTTCACCTCCACGACCGGGGACGGCGCGCGGGCGGCGAGGAGCCCGTACAGGGTGGCGATCTGGGCCCAGTTGGTCTCCTCGTACGTGGTGGCCCGCGCATGGCAGGCGGCGATCGCGGCCTGGAGGACGTAGGGGCCGGGCGGTCCCGACGCCACCGCGTCCGCGCGGGTGAGCGCGGCGAACCCGCGGCGGATCAGCAGGGTGTTCCACCGCCCGCGGTTCTGCGCCCGCAGCAGGACGGGCGCGCCGTCGGCGGTGGTACGGGCGGCGGCCCGGGAGGACTGGAGCTCCAGCAGCGCGGCCAGACCGTGCACTTCGGGCTCCTTGGGCATCAGCGACTGGAGCACCCGGGCGAGGCGCAGGGCGTCCTCGCACAGGCCGGGCCGCAGGTAGTCGTCGCCGGCCGTGGCCGCGTACCCCTCGTTGAAGACGAGGTAGATGACCTCGAGGACGGAGCCGAGCCGGGCTTCTCGGTCGGGGCCCGTGGGCACCTCGAAGGCGACGTTGCGGGTGGCGAGCGCGCGCTTGGCGCGGACGATGCGCTGGGCGACCGTCGGTTCGGGGGTGAGCGTCGCGCGGGCGGTCTCGGCGGTGGTGAGGCCGCCGAGCAGCCGCAGGGTGAGCGCGACGCGGGCCTCGGCGGAGAGCACCGGGTGGCAGCTCATGAAGACCAGCCGCAGGAGGTCGTCGTCGATGTCGTCCGGGTCGGCGACGGCCGGTGCCTCGTAAGCGAACTCCGTGGCCCGGCCCACTTCCTGGAGCTTGCGCGCGTAGTTCTCGCGGCGGCGCACCAGGTCGACGGCGCGGCGCCGGGCGACGGCGGTGAGCCAGCCGCCGGGGCTGTCCGGGACGCCCTGCCGCGGCCACTGTTCCAGGGCCGCGACCAGGGCGTCCTGGGCCAGCTCCTCGGCGATGCCGACGTCGCGCACGATGCGGGTGACGGCGGCGATGATGCGCGGGGCCTCCATGCGGAAGACGGTCTCGATGGCGCGGGTGGCGGTGTCCGGGTGGGCCGTGGCGCGGTGCTCTGTCACAGCCCACCATCAGACACCGGGACGCGGCCCCGGCCAAGGCCCCCGGCCGGGGTCTCAGCCCGCCATGATCTCGCGGACCTCGGAGGTGACGGTCCACTCCGGGCCGTGGACCCGCAGGAACCGCTTGGTCCACTCCAGCGCCTCGGCCTCGTCCTTCGCCTGGATGAGGGCGTAGCCGCCGACGACTTCCTTGGACTCGGTGAAGGGGCCGTCGGTGACGCTGATGGCGCCCTTCTCGTAGTGCACGCGCTTGCCCTGCGCGGACGGGGTGAGACCCGCGGTGTCGAGCAGCACGCCGGCCTTCGTCATCTCCTCCAGGAGTTCGCCCATGCGCTGCATCAGCTCCTCGCCGGGACCCTCGGCGGGGGCGTTCGTCTCGTCGATACGGATCATCGTCAGGTAGCGGGGCATGATCGTCTCCGGCTTTCTCGGCGGGGGCCGGAACCTCGTTCCCGGCCGCTCACCCCTGCGTCGAACGGGCGGCGCGCGGATCGACACAGCGGCACGCATTTCTTGGCAGAAAGTTCCGGCCGCACGTTCCCGCAGGTCAGGCAGGTGCCCCCGGGCGCCCGCACCGCGCTCGACGTCGGCTGCGGCACGGGCCGCTTCGCGCGCCGCCGCAGAGGCGGCGGGCGGTGGCCCGCGCCACCCGCCGCGCGGACGCCGCGAGGGACCCGCATGTGGTGCAGGGCGGCCAGGCAGGTGATGACGTCGTGGGGGGGCACGGACGGCAGCCGTTCGCGACGCTGACCCGCTTCCGCTCCGCCCTCGTGCCGGGCGGCCGCCTGCTCCTCCTCGGCCGCTGCGCCGGGGCCACCCCCAGGGACCTGGCGGCGGCCCCGGCCAACGCGGTGGCCCGCGCCGCGGGACGCGCACGCCGCCGCTCCGGGCCCCGGTGCGGCAGCCCGGGACGACCCCTGGCGCAGGCGCGCGCGGGATCGGCCCGGCTGCTGCCCGGCAGCGACGGGCGCCGGCCGCTGTGCCGGCGCTGCCTGCTGACGTACACGAAGTCCGGCGCGCGGCCTGTTCGGCGCAGCGACTGCCACAGCTTCGCCGCCGCGGGCTCGTCCGCCACCACCCGGTTCCCGTCGGACGGCGCCGGGACCACCGGCATCAGGACGGTCCGCACGGCGTTCCCATTAGTACAGCGGTACACCACGTGCCGGTCGATTCCCGGAAATCTCAGTCAGTTCTCAGCAAGCGCCTCGAAGCGCCACCGGTGCACGGTGCGCGTCACCAACCCGGTGGGCGGCTCCGGAAGTTCGGGCAGCTCGGCGTCGTACGCCGCGTCCCACCAGGTGATCACGAGAACCCGGTCCTGCGGGGCGCGGAGCGTCTCGCGGCGCACCGGCTCCCGCGCCAGGACCTGCGCCCGCACCCAGGCGAGCAGCTCCTCGCCGCGGCCGTCGAGGGCCCGGGCCTCCCACATCAGCGCGACGCTCACGAGTACAGGTTCTCCTTGCTCACCTCGTGCACGTGGTCGTGGTCATGACCATGGTCGTGGCCCGGCACGTGCGGTTCCGTGACCGGCAGCGAGGAGTCCGCGGACAGGTCGAGCGACGAGGGCCGCCGGTTGCGCGCGACCATCTCGGCGCCGAGCGCGGCGACCATCGCGCCGTTGTCCGTGCACAGCTTGGGGCGCGGCACGCGCAGCCGGATCCCGGCCCGCTCGCACCGCTCCTGCGCCAGCGCCCGCAGCCGGGAGTTGGCGGCCACGCCGCCGCCGATCATGAGGTGGTCGACGCCCTCGTCCTTGCAGGCGCGCACGGCCTTGCGGGTCAGCACGTCGACGACCGCCTCCTGGAAGGAGGCCGACACATCACGCACCGGGACGTCCTCGCCCGCCGCCCGCTTCGCCTCGATCCAGCGGGCCACCGAGGTCTTGAGCCCGGAGAAGGAGAAGTCGTACGGCGCGTCGCGCGGCCCGGTCAGACCGCGCGGGAAGGCGATCGCGGCCGGGTCGCCCTCCTTCGCGTACCGGTCGATGACGGGGCCGCCGGGGAAACCCAGGTTCAGCACGCGGGCGATCTTGTCGAACGCCTCGCCCGCCGCGTCGTCGATGGTCGCGCCGAGCGGGCGCACGTCGGAGGTGATGTCGCTGGAGAGCAGCAGCGAGGAGTGGCCGCCGGAGACGAGCAGCGCCATCGTCGGCTCGGGCAGCGCGCCGTGCTCCAGCTGGTCCACGCAGATGTGCGAGGCCAGGTGGTTGACGCCGTAGAGCGGCTTGCCGAGCGCGTACGCGTAGGCCTTCGCGGCGCTCACGCCGACGAGCAGGGCGCCCGCGAGCCCCGGGCCCGCGGTGACGGCGATCCCGTCGAGGTCCCGCGCGGTGACGCCGGCGTCCTTGAGGGCGCGCCGGATCGTCGGGACCATCGCCTCCAGGTGGGCGCGGGAGGCGACCTCGGGGACGACGCCGCCGAAGCGGGCGTGTTCGTCGACGCTGGAGGCGACGGCGTCGGCGAGCAGGGTGGTGCCGCGGACGATGCCGACGCCGGTCTCGTCGCAGGAGGTCTCGATGCCGAGGACGAGGGGTTCGTCAGCCATGGTTCTTCTCTTCAGTTCCTGTGACGGGGGTGCCGGGGACGGGCTCCTGGGCGGTGGTCAGGCGCATCACGAGTGCGTCCACGTTGCCCGGCTGGTAGTAGCCGCGGCGGAAGCCGATCGGTTCGAAGCCGAAGCGTTCGTACAGCTTCTGCGCCCGGGTGTTGTCGACGCGCACCTCCAGCATGACCTCGGCGACTTCGAAGGCCGTGGCGTGCCGGAGCAGTTCGGTGAGCAGCCGGGCGCCGAGCCCGGTGCCCCAGTGGTCGCGGGCGACGGCGATGGTCTGGATGTCGGCGCCGTCCGCGCGGCCGCCGTCGGCGGAGGTCCCGGAGGCGGCGAGCCCGCCGTAGCCGACGAGCCGGTCGTCCTCGTACGCCACGACGTAGCGCCGCGTCGAGCCGGGCCCGCGCGCGTGGGCCAGCTCGGACCAGAACATCCCGCGCGACCAGGCGTCGTCCGGGAAGAGGTCCCTCTCCAGGGCGAGCACGGCGTCAATGTCCCACCAACGCATCTCACGCAGTCCGGCGCTCGTCGTCACTGGGGGGTGACCACCTTGTAGTTCTTGGGCACCTGGGCGTCCGGACGGCGCAGGTAGAGGGGCCGCGGCTCCAGCAGCTCCTCGCCGGCCGCGAGCCGCTCGGCGGCGAGTGCGGCGAGCGCGGCGGCCGCGACGTGCTGCGGGCCGCGCGGGTCGGTGAACGTGCCGGGGTAGAGCAGCGCCCCCGCGCCGACCGCGGGCAGTTCGGTGACGTCCCCGGCGAGGTCGGCGGGCCGGTCGACGGCCGGTTCGGTGAGCCGGGTGCGCCGGTCCGCGTAGCGCGCCCAGTAGACCTCCTTGCGGCGGGCGTCGGTCGCCACCACGAAGGGGCCTTCCACGTCCTCGGCGGCGTAGGCGAGGGCGTCCAGCGTGCACACGCCGTGCACGGGGACGCCGAGCGCGAGCCCGAAGGTGTCGGCGGTCATCAGGCCGACGCGCAGTCCGGTGTAGGGCCCCGGGCCCACGCCGACGACGATCCCGGTGACGGCGTCGAGCCCCGCTCCGGCCTCGGCGAGCACCCGGTCGACAGCGGGCAGCAGCAGCTCCCCGTGGCGGCGGGCGTCGACCTGGCCCGACGCGGCGACGGCGGCGGTGCCGTCGTGCAGGGCGACGGTGACGGCGGGGGTGGCGGTATCCATGGCGAGCAACAGCACGCGAACAGCCTACGGCTCCGGGCGGGCGGACACGTCCCCGCTGCGACAAGCCGGGAGGCCGGGCGGCTGCTGCTACCGTCACGTGGAGCCGTCACTGGCGTCGTACATACGTACTTGAGAGGCAGGCACCTGGTGGCACGGAGCAGCACCGGATTCGTGACCGCGCTGACCGCGGGCGCGCTCGCGGCCGTCGGCTTCCTCGCCTACCAGGCCTCGGCGAACGCACCGGCCGGCCTCGGCGCCGCCAAGCCCGGCGCCTCCCCCTCCGCGTCGTCGTCCCACGCCCCCGCCGCCAAGAAGGACGCGGCGGCGCTGCCCGCGCGGTCCGGCGGCGGCGAGCGCGTGGTCTACGCCCTGGGCGCCGACCGGGTCTGGCTGGTCGGCGCGGACGGCAAGGCGCGGCGCACGTACGAGGTGATGCCCGGGACGGTCGATCCGGCGCCCGGCCAGTACGCGGTCAGCTCGCGCACCGGCTCCGTCCCCGGCACCGACGGGGTGCTGGTCGAGCACGTGGTGCGGTTCACGAACGCGGGCGGGGTGACGATCGGGTTCAGCGCCGCCGTCGACGGCTCGACGCCCTCGCCCGACCCGCAGAAGCGGACCGGCGGCATCCGGGAGGCGCGGGCGGACGGCGCCGCGATGTGGGAGTTCGCGACGCACGGCCGCAAGGTCGTCGTCGTCCCCTGACCTCCGGGTCCCTCAGGCTCCGGCCGGGCCGGTCCCGTCCTCGCGGGGGCGCAGGTCGCGCGGCCCGGCCCCGGCCCCGGCCTGCGCCACGCGTGGCGGGGTCGACACGGCGCGGGCCGCCGCGCAGGACGCGAGCAGCTCCCCCATCGAGGGCCCGGGCACGCCGTCCTGCCCCGAGGACGGCTCCGCGCGCCGCACCACACGTTCCGAAGCCGACATGGGCGCCTCCCGAGCAGGCGTGGTTAGGTAGACCTAACTAAGTCCGGTCCCCATGTGAACACGCCGCACACGCGCCGCGCAACATTTTGCCGACGCGTTGTCGGGATACGGCTCAGCCGGCCAGGGCGGGCAGGTCCGCCCGGCGCCAGCGCTCCCCGATGCCGTGCAGGGTCACCACGCGGACCTCGTCGTCGGTGTCGCCGGTCGCCCGGTCGATGAGCACGTGCAGGCGGTCGTCGGAGAGCTCCTCGACCTTGCCGTCGCCCCACTCCACGACGACGACCGACTCCGGCAGGTCCACGTCGAGGTCGAGGTCCTCCATCTCGTCGAGGCCGCCGCCGAGCCGGTACGCGTCGACGTGCACCAGGGCGGGTCCCTGGCCGAGGGGCGGGTGTACGCGGGCGATGACGAAGGTCGGCGAGGTCACGGCGCCGCGCACGCCGAGCCCCTCGCCGATCCCGCGGGTCAGCGTCGTCTTGCCCGCGCCCAGCTCCCCGGTGAGCATCACGAGGTCGCCGGGGCGCAGCCGCTCGGCGAGGGCGAGGCCGAGCGCGCGCATCCGGTCGGGGGAGCCGACCGTGACGGTGACGGACGTGACCGGGGCGGCGGGGGCCGCCGCGGTCGCGGGGGTGGCGGGGTCAGCCGCCGGGCTGTGCGGTGCTGCCGGTGTCTCCATGGCTCCCCACGGTAGCGGCTGCCGGCAGCGCGCCGGCGCGGACCAGCAGCTCCGCGAGGCGGTCCGTGACCACCTCCGGGTGCTCCAGCATGACCAGGTGCCCGGCGTCCGGCACGAGCACCAGCTCGGCGTCCGGCAGCAGCGCCGCGATCGCCTCGCTGTGCCCGCTCGGCGTCACCAGGTCCTGCTTGCCGGCGAGGACCAGGACGGGCAACCGCCCGAAGGGGGCCAGGGCGGCCGTCTTGTCGTGCTCCTGGAACGCCGGATAGAACTCGGCGACCACGTCGATCGGCGTGCCCTCGATCATCCGCTCGGCGAACCGGGAGATCGCCGGGTCGACGTCCCGGGTCGCGAACGAGTACCGCTTGATGATCCCGGCGAAGAGGTCCGCCGTCGCCCGCCGGCCCCGCTCGACGAGGTCGGCCCGCTGTCCCAGCGCTTTCAGCACGCCGGGCAGCACCCGCCGCACCGCGTTCACCCCGGCCACCGGCAGCCCGTAGTTCACCTCGCCGAGCCGGCCCGAGGACGTGCCGATCAGGGCCACGCCCACGACACGGTCGCGGATCAGCCCGGGGTACCGGTCGGCCAGGGCCATCACGGTCATGCCGCCCATGGAGTGGCCGACCAGCACGATCGGGCCCTCGGGGGCGGCCGCGTCCAGGACCGCCCTGAGGTCCTCGCCGAGCCGGTCGATGGAGACGGGCGTGCCGTCCCCGCCGCGCGGGTTCTGCTCCACGCCGCGCTCGGAGCGGCCGTGGCTGCGCTGGTCCCAGTACACGCAGCGCACGACGCCGCGCAGGGCCGCGCGCTGGAAGTGCCAGGAGTCCTGGTTGAGGCAGTAGCCGTGGCTGAAGACGACGGTGACGGGGGCCGGGGCCCGGCGGGAGCGGCGGCGCCTGCGCGGGCCGCCGTCGCCGTCCCGCTCCCCCTCGTCCGCCCCGGCGACGTCGTCGACCTCGTAGTACAGCTCGGTGCCGTCGGTGGCGCGGGCCCGGCCCGGGACGCCGCGCAGCGCGCCGTAGGGCCCGGCGGCGTCGAGGGCCAGGCGGGCCCTGCGGCGCATCCCCCGCCCCACGGTCAGCCGCTCGACGGCGACCCCGGCGGCGGCGCCCGCCGCCACCACGCCTATCGCGGCGCCGGCGAGACCGGCCCGCCGCCAGCTCCCCGCGGCGGCCTCACCGGCCGCCTCGGCGACCAACGCCGTGGTGGCCTGTGCGCTGCTCTCGCTCACGTGCCGCTCCTCCTGGTCCTGGGACCACGATCCGTTCGCCGCCCCCCGGGCCCTGCCCGGCCCTTCCCGTCTGCCCCGCGGCGCCCGGAGGGCCTACGCCTCCCCGGCAGACGCCTCTTCGTCCTTGTAGACGCGTGGTACCCGGGATCCGATGCGCGTCACGATCTCGTACGCGATCGTCCCCGCCGCGGCCGCCCAGTCCTCGGCGGTCGGCTCGCCCGCGTCGCCGGGGCCGAAGAGCACCGCCTCGTCGCCCGCGGCCGGCTCGTCCCCGCCGAGGTCGACGACGAACTGGTCCATCGCGATCCGTCCCGCGACCGTGCGCCGCTTGCCGCCGATCAGGACGGGGCCCGTGCCGGAGGCGTGCCGCGGGACGCCGTCCGCGTAGCCGAGCGGCACCAGGGCGAGGGTCGTGGCGCCCGGAGTGACGTACTGGTGCCCGTAACTGACGCCGAGTCCGCCCGGCGCGTGCTTCACCAGGGCGAGGCTCGCCTTGAGGGACATGACGGGGCGCAGCCCGAGGTCGGCGGGGGTGCCCAGCTCGGGGCTGGGCGAGATGCCGTACATGGCGATGCCGGGGCGGACCAGGTCGAAGTGGGTCTCGGGGAGGGTGAGCGTGCCCGGCGAGTTCGCGATGTGGCGGACCTCCGGAGTGACGCCCTGCCCCTCGGCGTAGGCGACCATCTCGCGGAAGCGGTCCAGCTGCGCCGTGATGGAGGGGTGACCCGGCTCGTCCGCGCAGGCGAAGTGCGACCACAGGCCGGTGACGGTGACCAGGCCCGCGGCCTGCGCCGCCAGGGCTTCGCGGACCAGCTCGGGCCAGTCGGCAGGCAGGCAGCCGCCGCGCCCGAGGCCGGTGTCCGCCTTCAGCTGGACACGGGCCGTGCGGCCCGCCCCGCGCGCCGCGGCGGTGACCTCCCGCAGCGCCCACAGGCCGCTCACCGACATGTCCAGGTCGGCCTCGACGCCTTCGCGCCAGGGCCCGCCGGGCACCCACAGCCAGCACAGGATGCGTCCGGGCAGGCCGGCGGCGCGCAGCTGGAGAGCCTCCTCGGCGGTGGCGGTGCCGATCCACTCGGCGCCCGCCTCCTTGGCCGCGCGGGCCACCGGGATCATGCCGTGCCCGTACGCGTCCGCCTTCACGACGGCCATGAACGCGGCCCCCGGCGCATGGGCGCGCAGGGACCGCACATTGGCCCGCAGGGCGGCGAGGTCGATCTCGGCGCGGGCGCGGAGCGGGGCTGTCACGTTCTCGTTCATCGTGCGCCCAGTCTCTCAGAGGGGTCCGCCCGGCCCGCAGAGCCGGCAACTCCGTTGCCCGGCCCCACCGAACCTAGGTACCGTAAGCAGAAACCTAGGGCCCCTAGGTAAAGACCAGCACGCAGGGGAGCTGAGGCACCGATGATGGCCAGAGCCGGTCTGACCACGGAGCGCGTGGTCGCCGCCGCCGCCGATCTCGCGGACGCGGTCGGGTTCGAGCACGTCACCGTCGCGGCGCTCGCCCGCGGCTTCGGCGTGAAGGACGCGAGCCTGTACGCGCACGTCAGGAACGTCTCCGCGCTGCGCGAGCAGGTGGCGATCCTGGCCGGTCTCGACCTCGCCGACCGGATCGCGCAGGCGCTGGCGGGCCGGGCGGGCCGCGACGCGCTCGTCGCCTTCGCCGACGCCTACCGCGCCTTCGCGCTGGCCCACCCGGGCCGGTACGCGGCGACCCAGCAGCAGGAACTCGACCCGTCCGTCTACGCCACCCACCCGCGCCTGCGCTCCAACCTCACCTGCACGTACGCGCTGCTCCAGGGGTACGGCCTCGCCGAACCGGAGCTGACCGACGCGGGCCGGCTGCTGCGCAGCACGTTCCACGGCTTCGTCAGCATCGAACTCGCGGGCGGTTTCCGCCACCGGCGGGAGGCGGGGGCGAGCTGGGAGCAGGCCGTACAGGCACTGCACATCGCCCTGGTCAACTGGCCGGGGCAGCCGCCCGGCCGGACCCACGACGCGGGGAGCGCCACATGATCACGGCAGCCCGGCTGCGCGTTCCCGGGGCGACGCTCCACTACGAGACCCGGGGCGCGGGCCCGCCCCTCCTGCTGCTGCCGGGCGCGGGCGGCGACGCGGCGGCCCTCGATCCGGTGGCCGACGCGCTCGCGGACACGTTCACGGTGGTGACGCACGACCCGCGCGGGTACTCCCGCAGCACACTGGCAGGACCGCCCGCCGAGCAGCACGTCACCGTGCACGCGGACGACGCGCTGCGGCTGCTGGACACGGTCGCGCCCGACGTCCCGGCCTACGTGGCCGGCGCGTCCAGCGGCGCGATCGTCACGCTCGACCTGCTGGCCCGCCACCCCGGGCGGCTGCGCGGCGCGCTCGCGCACGAGCCGCCGTCGTGGAGCGTGCTGCCGGACGCGGCCGAGCAGCTGGCCTTCTTCCAGGAGGTCCACGACACGTTCCTGGCCGACGGGTTGCAGGCGGCCGGCGAACGGTTCCTGCGCGGCGTCGGCCCGGTCCTGCTGCCCGTGCCGGCCGCGGACCCACTCCCGCGGCGCACCCGGGAGATGCACGCACGCCTGGCGGTCAACGCACCCCTCGCGCTCCGCCACGAGCACCGCAGCTTCGCCGCGTACGTCCCCGACCTCGACGCCCTCGCGAAGGCCGCGGACCGGCTGACTCTCGCGGCGGGCACGGGCACCCGGGGCCATCTCCCGTACCGTCCGGCGGCCCTCATCGCCGAGCGGCTCGGACTGCCGCTGGCCGCGTTCCCCGGCGCGCACAACGGCTGGTCCACGCACCCCGCGCGGACGGCCGATCTGCTGCGCGCGCACCTCTTGGGGGAGACTCGGTGACATGCGCACTGCCTATGACGTCGAGACCATCCGGGCCGCCGAACGCGCACTGATGGCGCGGCTGCCCGACGGAGCACTGATGCAGCGGGCGGCGGCGGGGCTCGCCGCCGCCTGCGCCGACCTGCTCGGCCGGGTCTACGGGACGCGGGTCGCCCTGCTGACCGGCTCCGGTGACAACGGCGGCGACGCCCTGTACGCGGGCGCCCGGCTGGCCCGGCGCGGCGCGGGCGTCACGGCGCTGCTCCTGGCGCCGGAGCGGACCCATGCGGGGGGCCTCGCGGCGCTGCGGGCGGCGGGTGGCACGGTCCTCGACGCGGACTCCGGCGCGGCCGCGGCGGCCGTGGCCCGGGCCCACCTCGTCCTCGACGGCATCGTGGGCATCGGCGGCAAGGGCGGCCTGCGCCCGCGCGCGGCCGAACTGGCGGCGCTGGCCCGGGAGTCGGGGGCGCGCATCCTCGCCGTGGACCTGCCCAGCGGGGTCGACGCGGACACGGGCGAGGTGCACGGCGACGCGGTACGGGCGCACGCGACGGTCACGTTCGGCACGTACAAGCCGGGGCTGCTGGTGGACCCGGCGCACGCGTACGCGGGGGCGCTGCGCCTGGTGGACATCGGCCTGAAGCCGCCCGCGTCCGGCGGCGCGGGCGCGCTGGAGGCGCTCCAGCACGACGACGTGGCGGCGCTGCTGCCCCGGCCCACCGGCGAGAGCGACAAGTACCGGCGCGGCGTGGTCGGTGTGGTGGCGGGCTCGGAGCGGTACCCGGGGGCGGCGGTCCTGGCCACGGCCGGGGCGCTGCACGGCGGGGCGGGAGCGGTCCGTTACGTGGGTCCGGCGGCGGACGCGGTGCTCGCCCGCTTCCCCGAGGTCCTGGTCTCCGCGGGCCCGCCCGCCGAGGCGGGCCGGGTCCAGGCGTGGGTGATCGGCCCCGGCCTGGGCGAGGACCGGACGGGCATGGCGGACGTGCTCGCCTCCGACGTCCCGGTCCTGATCGACGCGGACGGCCTGCGGCTGGCGGACGCGCGGACGGTACGGGGCCGGGCGGCGCCCACCGTCCTGACCCCGCACGCCGGGGAGGCGGCGGCGCTGCTCGGCTGCGACCGCGCGCGGGTCGAGTCGCGACGGCTGGCGTCGGTACGGGAGCTGGCGGAGCGGTACGGGGCGACGGTCCTCCTCAAGGGCTCCACGACCCTCATCGCCGCGCCCGGGCACCCCGCGGTCCGGGTGAACCCGACGGGTACGCCCTGGCTGGCCACGGCGGGCAGCGGCGATGTCCTGTCGGGCCTGACGGGTTCTTTGCTGGCGGCGGGGCTGGGCGCGGTCGACGCGGCGTCGACCGGGGCGTACCTCCATGGCCTGGCGGCCCGGGAGGCGGCGCGGGGGGCACCGGTCTCGGCGCAGGACGTGGCGGCGGCGGTGCGCCGGGTATGGCAGGAAGTGGCGGGGTCTTAGCGCCGGCCTACCGGTGGGGGCTGGCCGCGCAGTTCCCCGCGCCCCTGGGCAGTTCTCCGGCTTGCCCGCCGTGGGGCTTCTCGCGCAGTTCCCCGCGCCCCTGAGATGCGCACTACGTGCGCCATCTCATCGGCCCCTGCGGCAGCGGCGAAGCCGCAAGCCCCTCAGGGGCGCGAGGAACGGCGCGACCAGCCACGACGGCGCGCAAGCCGAAGAACTGCCCTCAAGGGGCGCGGGGAACGGCGCGAAAAGCCTCACCGGCCGCCAGCCCGAAGAACCCCCTCAGGGGCGCGAGGAACGGCGCGACCAGCCACGACGGCGCGCAAGCCGAAGAACTGCCTTTCAGGGGCGCGGGGAACGGCGCGAAAAGCCCCACCGGCCACCAGCCGAAGAACTCCCTCAGGGGCGCGGGGAACTGCGCGAGGAGCCGGACCCGGCCGCGCTCGACGGGGGCCGCGGCCTAACCCTCGGCCACCACCACCGCGGAAGCGACCCCCGCATCATGGCTGAGCGACACATGAAACGCCGCCACCCCCAACTCGGCGGCCCGCGCAGCAACCGTCCCGGACACCCGCAACCGAGGCCGCCCACTCACCTCCACATACACCTCCGCGTCAAGCCACCGCAGCCCCCCCGGCGCCCCCAGCGCCTTGGCGAGCGCCTCCTTGGCGGCGAACCGGGCGGCCAGAGAGGCGACCCCGCGCCGCTCCCCACCGGGCAGCAGCAGCTCGTCCGGCAGGAACAGCCGCCCGGCCATCCCGGGCGTCCGCTCCAGCGACGCGGCGAACCGCTCGATCTCGGCCACGTCGATCCCGACCCCGATGATGCTCATGCGAGCACCCTACGGCCCGGCCCCGGCCCCGGCGCCCGGCCGGCTCACTCCACCGTCACCGACTTCGCCAGGTTCCGCGGCTGGTCCACCTCGTTGCCGCGGGCCGTCGCCAGTTCGCAGGCGAAGACCTGGAGCGGCACCGTCGCCACCAGCGGCTGGAGCAGCGTCGGGGTGGCCGGGACGCGGACCAGGTGGTCGGCGTAGGGGACGACCGCCTCGTCACCCTCCTCCGCGATCACGATGGTCAGCGCACCGCGCGCCCGGATCTCCTGGATGTTGGAGACCATCTTGTCGTGCAGGACGGACCGGCCCCGGGGCGAGGGGACGACGACGACCACCGGCACGCCCTCCTCGATCAGCGCGATCGGCCCGTGCTTCAGCTCCCCGGCCGCGAACCCCTCGGCGTGCATGTACGCCAGCTCCTTGAGCTTCAGGGCACCCTCCAGGGCCACCGGGTAGCCGACGTGCCGGCCCAGGAAGAGCACCGTGTCCTGGCCGGCCAGGGAGCGGGCCAGCTCCCGTACCGGCTCCATCGTCTCCAGGACCCGTTCGACCTCCTCGCCGATCCGCGCGAGGTCCCGTACGACCGCGAGGATCTCGTCGGCCCACTTGGTGCCGCGGACCTGGCCCAGGTACAACGCCACGAGGTAGCAGGCGACGAGCTGCGTCAGGAACGCCTTCGTCGAGGCGACCGCGATCTCGGGGCCCGCGTGCGTGTACAGCACCGCGTCCGACTCGCGCGGGATCGTGGAACCGTTCGTGTTGCAGATCGCGAGACATGTCGCGCCCTGCTCCCGGGCGTGCCGCAACGCCATCAGGGTGTCCATCGTCTCGCCGGACTGCGAGATCGCGACGACGAGCGAGCGCGCGTCCAGGATCGGGTCCCGGTAGCGGAACTCGCTGGCCAGCTCCACCTCGCACGGGATCCGCGTCCAGTGCTCGATGGCGTACTTGGCGATCAGACCGGCGTGGAAGGCCGTCCCGCACGCCACGATGACGACCTTGTCGACCATCTTCAGGACCTGGTCCGGGATACGCAGCTCGTCCAGCGTGAGCTGGCCCTGCGCGCCGATCCTGCCGAGCAGCGTGTCCGCGACCGCCTTCGGCTGCTCCGCGATCTCCTTGAGCATGAAGTAGTCGTAGCCGCCCTTCTCGGCGGCCGAGGCGTCCCAGTCGACGTGGTAACGGCGCACCTGCGCGGGCCGCCCCTCGAAGTCGGTCACCGTCACCGCGTCCGGGCGCACCTCGACGACCTGGTCCTGGCCCAGCTCGATCGCCGAGCGGGTGTGCTCGATGAAAGCCGCCACGTCCGAGGCGAGGAACGCCTCGCCCTCGCCGACCCCCACCACCAGCGGCGAGTTCCGGCGCGCGCCCACCACCACGTCGGGGACGTCCGCATGCGCCACGACCAGTGTGAACGCGCCTTCGAGCCGCCCGCACACCGCCCGCATCGCCGCCGCCAGGTCCCCCTGGTCCGCGAACTCCTCGGCGAGCAGGTGCGCCACCACCTCGGTGTCCGTCTCCGAGGCCAGGTCGCAGCCGCGCTCGGTCAGTTCGGCGCGCAGGGCGGCGAAG
Organism: Streptomyces sp. NPDC006552; assembly: GCF_040611655.1. Lineage (NCBI taxonomy): Bacteria > Bacillati > Actinomycetota > Actinomycetes > Kitasatosporales > Streptomycetaceae > Streptomyces > Streptomyces sp. NPDC006552. Next base: position 7,645 of record NZ_JBEXOS010000079.1, on the reverse strand, counting down.
TTCTCGATGATGCCGTTGTGGACCACGGCGATCCGCCCGGCCGCGTCCAGATGTGGATGCGCGTTGCTGTCCGTGGGCCCGCCGTGGGTGGCCCAGCGGGTGTGTCCGATGCCGGTGGAGGCGCTCGGCAGCACCTGGTCCACCAGCGCCTTCTCCAGATTGGCGAGCTTGCCGGCCTTCTTCACGGCGGCCAGCGACCCGTCGGCGACCACGGCCACCCCCGCCGAGTCGTAGCCCCGGTACTCCAGGCGCCGCAGCCCGGCCAGGACGACGTCGAGGGCCGACTGAGAACCTACATATCCCACAATTCCGCACATGTGCGGCAGCCTAGGGTTTGGACCCGCGCCCCCACAGGAGCCGGTCCCGCGCGTCCCGCACGAGAGCGAGGTACTCGGCCTCCTCGCACCGCGGTTTGCTGCCCATCTCGTAGAAGTCGAGGCAGTCGTCGAGGTCCTCGCCGATGTCCTCGTCCGGCAGGTCGAGCGCCAGCTCGCTTCGGACGTGCCCGGCCCAGTCGTCGCCCTCGCGCGCTGCGCCGGTCCGCCGTCGCACGAAGCCGGGTAGGCGGAGTACGGACATGAGGTTCCCTCCCGCCCCAGGGCGCGGCTGCGCCCCACAGGTCTGCGGAACGTACCGCCGTCCTTCACCCGGGGTCCATACCTGTGCGCCGATGGTGAGGGTCACGCGAAAACGTGCGCCCCCTCGTCCGGGTGACGCACCCCACCCCCCGCGCTGTCCACACAGCCGTAACAATGGACTGTGATCTCACCGGTCTCCGAGCCCCTGCACTCGACCTCCCGGAGCGCCCACCGGCACAAGCCGGAGGCGACTCCCTACGTCGACCTCACCCGATCCGAGTGGAGTGCCCTGCGTGACAAGACGCCCCTGCCGCTGACCGCCGACGAGGTGGAGCGGCTGCGCGGTCTCGGTGACGTGATCGACCTCGACGAGGTCCGCGACATCTACCTGCCGCTCTCCCGCCTGCTCAACCTGTACGTGGGCGCCACCGACGGCCTGCGCAGTGCCGTCAACACCTTCCTCGGCGACACCGGCGAGAAGGCCGCCCAGTCCGGCACCCCGTTCGTCATAGGGGTCGCCGGATCGGTGGCGGTCGGCAAGTCCACGGTGGCCCGCCTGCTCCAGGCGCTGCTCTCCCGCTGGCCCGAGCACCCGCGCGTGGAGCGGGTCACCACCGACGGTTTCCTGCTGCCCACCAAGGAGCTCCAGGCCCGCGGCCTGATGGCGCGCAAGGGGTTCCCCGAGTCCTACGACCGCCGCGCGCTCACCCGCTTCGTCGCCGACATCAAGGCCGGCAAGGACGAGGTGACGGCCCCCGTCTACTCGCACCTGATCTACGACATCGTGCCGGACCAGAAGCTGACCGTGCGCCGCCCCGACATCCTCATCGTCGAGGGCATCAACGTGCTCCAGCCCGCCCTGCCCGGCAAGGACGGCCGCACCCGGGTCGGCCTCGCCGACTACTTCGACTTCAGCGTGTACGTGGACGCGCGCGCCGAGGACATCGAGCGCTGGTACCTCAACCGCTTCCGCACGCTGCGCGCCACCGCCTTCCAGGACCCGTCGTCGTACTTCCGCAAGTACACGCAGGTCTCGGAGGAGGAGGCACTGGAGTACGCGCGCACGATCTGGAGCACCATCAACCAGGTCAACCTGCTGGAGAACGTCGCCCCCACGCGCGCCCGCGCCGGCCTCGTCATCCGCAAGGGAGCCGACCACAAGGTGCAGCGGCTGCGCCTGCGCAAGCTCTGAGCGCCGGCTACGTGCGCGGCCCCGCCCGGATCCCTCCGGACGGGGCCGCGCACGTACGAGCGTCCTAGCCCAGCGCCGACTTCACGACGTCGGCCAGGCGCTGCGCCACGGCCCGCGCCTGCTCGATGTCGGCGGCCTCGACCATCACGCGCACCAGCGGCTCGGTGCCGGAGGGGCGCAGCAGCACCCGGCCGGTGGCGCCGAGCTCCCGCTCGGCGTCCTCGACGGCCGAGGTCAGCTCGGCGGAGGTGGTCACCCGGTCCTTGTCCACGTCCGGCACGTTGATCAGGACCTGCGGGAGCCGCTCCATGACGGAGGCCAGCTCCTTCAGGCTGCGGCCCGTCTGCGCGACCCGCGCCGCGAGCAGCAGCCCGGTCAGCGTCCCGTCGCCGGTCGTCGCGTGGTCGAGCACGATGACATGGCCGGACTGCTCGCCGCCCAGCGCGTACCCGTGGCTCTTCATGGCCTCCAGGACGTACCGGTCGCCGACCGCGGTCTGCACGCAGGTGATGCCCTCGCGCTCCATGGCCAGCTTGAAGCCGAGGTTCGACATGACGGTGGCGACCACGGCGTCCGCGCGCAGGGCGCCGCGCTCGCGCATCGCGAGGGCGATGACGGCCATGATCTGGTCGCCGTCCACCTCGGAGCCGGTGTGGTCCACGGCGAGACACCGGTCGGCGTCACCGTCGTGCGCGATACCGAAGTCGGCCCCGTGCTCGACGACGGCGGCCTTCAGCAGGTCGAGGTGGGTCGAGCCGCAGCCGTCGTTGATGTTGAGCCCGTCCGGCTCGGCACCGATCGTGACGACCTCGGCGCCAGCGGCGGCGAACGCCTCGGGCGAGACGCGGGACGCGGCGCCGTGCGCCTCGTCGAGGACGACCTTCAGCCCGTCGAGCCGGTTCGGCAGGACCCCGAGCAGGTGGGCGACGTACTGGTCGAAGCCCTCGTCGTAGGACTTCACGCGGCCGACGCCGGAACCGGTCGGGCGGTCCCACGGAGCGCCGGTGCGGTGCTGCTCGTAGACCTCCTCGATGCGGTCCTCCAGGGCGTCGTCCAGCTTGTGGCCGCCCCGGGCGAGGATCTTGATGCCGTTGTCCGGCATGGCGTTGTGGCTGGCGGAGAGCATCACGCCGAGGTCGGCTCCCAGCGCACCGGTGAGGTACGCCACCGCCGGGGTGGGCAGCACGCCGACGCGCAGCACATCGACACCGGCGCTCGCGAGACCCGCGACGACCGCGGCCTCCAGGAACTCGCCGGAAGCGCGCGGGTCGCGGCCGACGACCGCGACCGGGCGGTGCCCCGCGAAGGTGCCCGCCTCACCGAGTACATGCGCCGCGGCGACGGAGAGGCCGAGCGCCAGCTCGGCCGTCAGATCCGCGTTGGCCACGCCGCGCACGCCGTCGGTGCCGAAGAGTCGTCCCACTTGTTGTCCTCCGAAACTTCACGTCATCCATAAACCGAACGCCCCGGCGGCACGGAACGTGCCGCCGGGGCGAACAGGAAAAGACAAGCAGGCAGCGATTTAGCGCTTGCTGTACTGCGGGGCCTTGCGGGCCTTCTTGAGACCGGCCTTCTTGCGCTCGACCGCGCGGTCGTCACGCTTGAGGTAACCGGCCTTCTTGAGCGCCGGGCGGTTGTTGTCCACGTCCGCCTCGTTCAGCGCGCGGGCCACACCGAGGCGCAGGGCGCCGGCCTGACCCGAGACCCCGCCACCCGAGATGCGGGCGATGACGTCGTAGCGGCCGTCGAGCTCGAGCACCTTGAAGGGCTCGTTGACTTCCTGCTGGTGGACCTTGTTCGGGAAGTAGTCCTCGAGCGTGCGCCCGTTGACCTTCCACTTGCCCGAGCCGGGCACGATGCGAACGCGCGCGATGGCGTTCTTGCGGCGGCCCAGGCCGGCGGCCGGCTGCGGGTCACCGAAGCGGGCCGGGTTGGACTCCGAGGTGTACTCGCCCTCGACGGGCGCGTCCGACTCGGTGGTGTAGCTCTCGACGTCGACGATCTCGGTCTCTTCGACCGGCGTCTCGGCAGTGGTCTCGGCCACGATTCTCCTCAGATTCTGTTCTGTCTTTGGGGGTGTGGCCGGAACTACTGCGCGACCTGGGTGATCTCGAACGGCACCGGCTGCTGGGCAGCGTGCGGGTGCTGGTCGCCCGAGTAGACCTTCAGCTTGGAGAGCATCTGACGGCCCAGGGTGTTCTTGGGGATCATGCCCTTGATGGCCTTCTCGACGGCCTTCTCCGGGTTGTTCGCCAGGAGGTCGTCGTAGCGCACGGAGCGCAGACCGCCCGGGTAGCCGGAGTGGCGGTACGCCATCTTCTGGGTCTTCTTGTTGCCGGACAGGTGAACCTTGTCGGCGTTGATGATGATGACGAAGTCGCCCATGTCCATGTGCGGGGCATAGGTCGGCTTGTGCTTGCCACGGAGGAGGTTCGCGGCAGTGGTGGCCAGACGGCCCAGGACGATGTCCTGCGCGTCGATGACGTGCCACTGGCGAGTCACATCGCCGGGCTTAGGGCTGTACGTACGCACTTAGCAGCCTTCTTCTTCAGTGGATGGGTGCTGAAACGTGGCATCACTGAAGCGATCGTGCAGCTGGGGACGACACTGCCGGGTTCAGCGCCCGTATGCCGCCCACTGGTAACTGCTCCAGGGAACCTGTGCACGGACCCCTCATACGAGAATGAGCGAGCCATACACATAACAACTAGGCAGACTACCCGCGCCGCCCCGGGCGGGTCAAAACGCCTGCCGGTCACGGGCCCGCGGGGGGCGTCTAAGATGCGCCCCATGAGTTACGGGCAGGGGGGACCCCCGTGGGGGTCGGGTGACAGCGGAGGCGCTCCGGACTGGGCGGCACTGGCCGAGGCCGCGGAGGCACGCGCGCGCAAGAAGCGCTGGACGATGATCGGCGGCGCCGTGCTCGCCACGGTCGCGGTCGGCTCGGCGGTCGCCTGGGGCATCGTCTCCGCGAACGGCGACAGCGAAGCCGCGGACAAGCCGGCCGACCGGCTGCCGGGCACGGCGTCCATCCCCAGCGCGGGAAAGACGCCGGGCCCCTCCTTCGCGGAGACCACCGTGGCGCCCCCGCTCGACCCGAACGACTTCATCGACAGTGCGGCCAAGGACAAGGCACCGCTGAGCGCGGACACCCTCTTCCCCGGCGCGACGCTCACGCTCGGCGGCACCACGTACAAGAAGGGCGCGACCGCCCGCACGACGGAGTGCGCGTCCGTGGGCACGAAGGGCCTGGCCGGCGTCCTGAAGAAGAACGGCTGCACCCAGGTCATCCGCGCGACCTACGCCAAGGACGGCGCGGCCGTGACCATCGGCGTCGCGGTCTTCGACACGAAGGCCGCGGCGGTCAGGGCCAAGGACCAGTACGACTTCGACGGAGCGGTGCTCTCGCTGCCCGGCGCCGGGGTGCCCACGTTCTGCCGCACCACGGTCTGCCGCCAGACGGCGAACTCCGTCGGCCGCTACGCCTACTTCACCAACGGCGGCCGCACCAACGGCACGGACGCCACCCCGAAGGACACCGCCATGTACGCCCTCGGCGACGGCCTTCAGGAGTACGCGTTCCAGCAGATCAAGCGGCGCGGCGAGGCCCAGGCCTCAGCGGCGGCCACGGCGGGCCAGGTGTACTGACCCGCAGGGCCGTCACTGTCCCCGGACCCTGACCCGCCGGGCCCGCAGTGTCCGCTCCATCAGCAGCTCGTCGGCGGGGTACGCCACTTCCTCCAGCGTCAGCCCGTGCGGCCGCACCACGTGCACCGCGCTGTCCCGCACCCCCGCGTCGAGCACCTTCCGGGGCCACTCGACGCCCCGGTGCCCGTCCCCGACGAACAGCAGCGCACCCACCATGGACCGCACCTGGTTGTAGCAGAAGGCGTCCGCGCGGACCTCGATCTCGATGACGCCGTCGGTGCGCCGCTCGACCCCGAAGCCGAGGATCTCCCGGATCGTCGTGGCACCCTCGCGCTTCTTCGCGTAGGCGGCGAAGTCGTGCTCCCCCACCAGGGACCTGGCGGCAGTGTCCATCGCCTCGACGTCCAACTCCCAGTCGTGCCACAGCACATGGCCCCGCAGCAGCGGATCCACCCCGCCGGGCCGGTCGCCGACCCGGTAGACGTAGCGCCGCCAGAGCGCGGCGAACCGGGCGTTGAAGGCGGCCGGCGCCTCGGCCACCCGCCAGATCCGCACGTCCTTCGGCAGCCGCCCGGCCAGCCGCTTCAGCAGCTTCTCCCGGTGCTCGTCCCACACCTCGCGCGGCAGATCCACGTGCGCCACCTGCCCGCGCGCGTGCACCCCGGCGTCGGTCCGCCCGGCCACCGTCAGCTCGTACGTCTGCTCGCCGGACCGCGTCACCGTGCGCAGCGCGTCCTCGATCTCCCCCTGGACGGTCCGCCGCCCGCCGGCCTGCCTGGCCCACCCCGAGAAGTCGGCACCGTCGTACGACAGATCGAGCCGCACCCGCACGAACCCGTCGGCTACTTCGTCACTCACCCGTAGATCCTCTCAGCAACACGAAGCGGGCCCGCTCCGTGAAGGAACGGGCCCGCTCAGCAGCGCCCCACAAGGGGCGCGGGGCACTGCGCGACGACTAGGCGTCCTTGGACTCCTCGGCGGCCTCGGCCGGCTTGGCGTCCTCGACGACCTCGGCGGCCGGAGCGGCGGCCTCGGCGTCCTTGGCGGAGCGCTTGGTGGCGGCCTCGGCCTCACCGGTGGCCTGCTGCGCGACCGTCAGGGCCTCGACCAGCTCGATGACGGCCATGGGCGCGTTGTCGCCACGGCGGTTACCGATCTTGGTGATACGGGTGTAACCACCCGGACGGTTCTCGTAGCGGGGGCCGATCTCGGTGAAGAGCGTGTGGACGACGCTCTTGTCCGTGATCACCTGGAGCACCTGACGGCGGTTGTGAAGGTCGCCCTTCTTCGCCTTGGTGACCAGACGCTCCGCGTACGGACGCAGACGGCGGGCCTTGGCCTCCGTCGTCGTGATCTTGCCGTGCTCGAAGAGCGACTTCGCGAGGTTCGCGAGGAGCAGCTTCTCGTGCGCGGCGCTGCCGCCCAGACGGGCACCCTTGGAGGGCTTCGGCATGATGTTTCTCCTTGGTGTCTGCCCCGGCCGTATCAGGTACCGGGGTCAGTGGCCCGCGCCCCACCAGGGGCGCGGGGAACTGCGCGCCCGGCCGAAGCCGGTCCGCAGCCACAATCAATCTAGTACTGCTCGGTCTCCACGAACCCGGCGTCCGCGTCGTCCTCGGCGCCGAAGGCGTCCGCGGCGGCGGTCGGGTCGAACCCGGGAGGCGAGTCCTTCAGGGCGAGGCCCATACCGTGCAGCTTCGCCTTGACCTCGTCGATCGACTTCGCACCGAAGTTACGTATGTCGAGCAGGTCCGCCTCGGAGCGCGCCACCAGTTCACCCACGGAGTGGATGCCCTCGCGCTTGAGGCAGTTGTACGAGCGCACCGTCAGTTCGAGCTCCTCGATGGGGAGCGCGAGATCGGCGGCGAGCGCGGCGTCCGTCGGGGACGGACCCATGTCGATGCCCTCGGCGTCGACGTTCAGTTCGCGCGCGAGACCGAACAGCTCGACCAGCGTCTTGCCCGCGGACGCCATGGCGTCGCGCGGCCGCATGGCCTGCTTGGTCTCCACGTCGACGATCAGCTTGTCGAAGTCGGTGCGCTGCTCGACACGCGTGGCCTCGACCTTGTACGTCACCTTCAGGACCGGCGAGTAGATCGAGTCGACCGGGATGCGCCCGATCTCCTGACCGGCCTGCTTGTTCTGCACGGCGGAGACGTAGCCGCGACCGCGCTCGACGGTCAGCTCCATCTCCAGCTTGCCCTTGCCGTTGAGCGTGGCGAGGACG
>NZ_JBEXOS010000078.1:0-35539 GCF_040611655.1 Streptomyces sp. NPDC006552 | reverse complement strand
GCCACCGCAACAGGCTCCACACCCCACGCCTGCCACAACCGGAACAACGCCACCTCCACCGCGAACAACCCCGGCTGAGTGAACTCCGTCTCGTGAACCAACCCCGCATCCGCACTACCCACACCCGCCAACAACACCCGCCCCAACGGCACCCTCAAATACGGATCAAGCGCCCCACACACCTCATCAAAAGCCTCCCGGAACACCGGAAACGCCCCATACAACGCCCGCCCCATCCCAAGCCGCTGACTGCCCTGACCCGTGAACAACACCGCCGTGCCGCCCCCCGCCGGGCAACCCTCCACCACATCCAGGTGCGACCGCCCCTCGGCCAGCGCCCGCAGCCCCTCCACCGCCTCGGCGGCCGAGGCGGCTGTGACGGCCGCCCGGTACTCGAATCGCGTCCGGTGCTGAGCGGCCGTGAACGCGACGTCCAGGAGGCTCTGTCCGGGCATGCCATCCACGTGGGCCGCGAGCTGGGCGGCGTTGCGGGCGCGGGCCTCCTCGGTCTTGCCGGAGACGGTGAGCGTGACGGGGGTTCTGGGTGCGGCCGGCCCCTGACGGCCGTGGACGGCGGCCCAGTCGACGCTGTGTCCCTCGCACCACAGCCGGGCGGCGAGTTCCTCCAGGCCGTGGCGGGCCGGCCGGTCGCGGCGGATGGTGGTCAGGGCGGCGGAGCGGGCGTCGCCGAGCGCGGCGAAGGTGCGTTCGAAGGAGCGCTGGGCGACGGGGTGCGGGGCGATCTCGGCGACGCGCAGCCCGAGGGTGGCGGCCCGGCCGGTGCGCGCCAGCGCGGTGACGGTTTCGGCCAGCAGCATCGGCTCGCACATGTTGCGGGCCCAGTAGGCGGCGTCCAGTCCGGCTCCGTCGACCTGTTGTCCGAGCACGGTCGACCAGAACGGGACGGTGGCCCGGCCGGTGCGCAGCGGGCCGAGGCGGCGTACGAGTTCGGGGGCGAGGTCCCGCAGCGCGGTGCTGTGGGACGCGTAGTCGATATTGACGCGCAGGGTGCGTACGTCGCGCGCGGACAGTTCGCGTTCCAGGGCGGCGACGGCGTCGGTGGGGCCGGAGAGGCAGACCTGGCCGGGCGCGAGGTGTCCGGCGACGGAGATGTCGCTGTCGTCCCGGGTGAGTTCCCCGGCCTCGTCGGTGGTGAGGTCGCAGACGATGAGGGCGCCGTGGCCCGAGGCGCGTTCGGCGACCAGCGCGGACCAGGTGGTGATCAGCCGTGCGCCCTCGTCGAGCGGCAGGGCTCCGGCGACGACGGCCGCGGCGACCTCGCCGACGCTCTGGCCGAAGACCGCGTCGGGCTGCGGACCCCAGGCGCTCAGGGTGCGGGCCAGTGCCACCTGGACGGCGAACAGCACGGGCTGGACGACGTCGGTACGGTGCAGCCGGGAGTGGGACGCGTCGGCGAGCAGTTCATCGGTGACCGACCAGCCGGTGCACCGGCGTACGGCGTCGTCGCAGGAGGCGAGCGCGGCACGGAAGGCGGGTTCGGCGAGCAGGTCCCGGCCCATGCCGAGCCACTGCGAGCCGTGCCCGGAGAAGAAGAAGGCGAGCGGGGGACGCTCCCCGGTGGGCTGTGGCCCGGCGAGGAGGTCGACGGTGGCGGGGCCGGTGAGGACGGCGACGGCGCGGTGGCCGGCCGTCTCGTCGGGGGCGGCCGGCGCGGTGCCCGCGGCGAGCTGCGCGACGGCGTCGCGCAGTGCTTCTTCCCCGTCGGCGGTGAGGGGGACGAGGCCGCGGCCGCGGCCTGGGGCCTCCTCCATGGCGATGTGGGCGTTGGTGCCGCCGAAGCCGAATCCGCTGACACCGGCGTAGCGGCGGCGGGCGGCGGGCCAGGGCTCCCGCCGCGCGACGACGCGGAGTCCGGAGCGCTCGAAGTCGATGTGCGGGTTGGGCTCGTCGAAGTGGAGGCTGGCGGGCAGTTCGCCGTGGTGGAGAGCGAGCGCGGTCTTGAGCAGACCGACGACGCCCGCCGCGGGCTCCAGGTGCCCGAAGTTGGTCTTGGCCGAGCCCAGTCGCAGGGGCTCGGTGCGTCCGGGTGCGAAGACGGTGCCGAGTGCCTCGGCCTCGACGGGGTCGCCGAGGAGGGTGCCGGTGCCGTGCGCCTCGACGTAGGAGACGTCCTTGGCGTCGACGCCCGCGTCCTGCCAGGCGGTGCGCAGGACGTCGGCCTGGGCCTGCGGGTTGGGTGCGGTCAGGCCGTTGGAGGCGCCGTCGTTGTTGACGGCGCTGCCGCGGATGACGGCGTAGACGCGGTCGCCGGCGGCGAGGGCGTCGGTCAGGCGGCGCAGGACGATGACGCCGCAGCCCTCGCCGCGGACGTACCCGGCGGCGCCGGCGTCGAAGGCGCGGCACTGGCCGTCGGGGTTCAGTCCGCCGAACTTGGTCATGGCGACGGTGGTGTGGGGGTGCAGCATGACGTTGACGCCGCCCGCCAGGGCCAGGTCGCTCTCGCCGCTGCGCAGGCTCCGCACGGCGAGGTGGGTGGCGGTGAGGGAGGAGCTGCAGGCGGTGGCGACGGCCATGGCCGGGCCCTGGAGGCCGAGGCTGTAGGCGATGCGCGCGGGGATGATGGAGTTGTCCCAGCCGACGGCGGAGTGCGTGCCGATGGTGTCGGGGTCGGCGCCGGTGGCCAGGTGGTACTCCTGCGCCATGGTGCCGAGGAAGACGCCGGTGCGGGTGCCCGCGAGGGTGCCGGGGACGATCCGGGCGTCTTCGAGGGCGGCCCAGGAGACCTCCAGCGCCATGCGCTGCTGGGGGTCCATGTGCCGGGCCTCGGCGGGCGAGATGCGGAACAGTCCGGCGTCGAAGCGGGCGACGTCGTCGAGGAAGCCGCCCCAGCGGGTGGTCGTCCTTCCCGGGGCGCGGGGGTCGGGGTCGAGCCACTCCTGGGCGTTCCAGCGGTCGGCGGGCACCTCGCGGATCGCGTCGAGGTCCGTGCACAGGGCCTGCCACAGGTCCTGCGGCGTTTCGACGCCGCCGGGCAGCCGGCAGCCGAGGCCGACGACGGCGATGGGCTCGCCGTCCGCGGGCCGGCCCCGCCCGGCCGGTGTCCCGGGGGCCGGTGCGGCGCCGGTGAGGTGGGCGGCGATGCCGGTGATGGTGGGGTGCTGCCACACCACCCAGCTGGGCACGGGGCGTTCGAGGTGCCGGGCGAGGGCGGCGACGAGCGCCATGAGCCGTACGGAGTCCAGTCCGAGGTCGCGCAGGGGCCGGTCGGCGTCGACGGCGTCCGGGCGGATGTCCAGCAGTTCCGCCACCGATGTGCGCAGGAAGGCCGTGAGGTCCGCGGTGGTGGTCGCAGCCTGGTCCTCGCCGGTGGTCACCTGGGCATAGCTCATCTGCTCATCCTCGAAGCTCGTTGAAGCGAAGGACCCGCGCCCGCGGCGGACGGGGCACTAGCCGCCCGCGGCGGACGTGGCACTGGCCGTGCGCGTCGCCCGTGCCACCCTCGGTGGCCGTCCTGGAGACCGGCTGGAGCCGTGGTCAGTCCCTGCGGCCGGTCACCACGGCGGGTTCCGGGGCCGCGGAGGTGGCACCGCCGGGCTCGGGGGTGAGCGGGCCGCTGCCGCCGTAGGTCTTGCGGATCGCGGGCAGCAGGGCCCGGGCCCGGGTGATGGCGGAGTAGACGGTCGCGGCCTCGGTCGGGGTGCGTTCCATGGTGGTGCGGTCGACGGAGTAGAGGCCGAAGCGGGCGCTGTAGCCCATGAGCCACTCGAAGTTGTCCAGCAGGCTCCAGTGGTAGTAGCCGCGGACGTCGACGCCCTCCGCGCGGACCCGCTCGATCTGCTGCAGCGCGCGCACGGTGAACTCGGCGCGGCGCTTGCCGGACTCGCTGGCGATGCCGGACTCGCTGACGAGGAGCGGGACGCCGGGGTAGCGGGCGGCGAAGTCCTTCAGGACGGGATAGAGGCCGTCCGGGTCCGATTCGTACCCCATCGCCGGGACGAAGTAGGAGGGGTCGAGCTGCGGCAGGCACGGCGGGGTACCGCAGACGGTGGCGTTGATGGGGGCGGGCAGGGAAGGCGCGGCGTCACCGGGGTCGGAGACGCCGGTGCGGTCGTAGAGCTGGATGCCGAGCCAGTCCATCGTGCCCTTCCACTCGGGGTGGGCCTCGTCCGCGGTGCCGTCGAAGTCGGCGTCGAAGCTGCCCTTGGCCAGCGAGTTGAGGAAGTTCAGCTCGAAGAAGTAGCGGAAGCGGTCGCGGGCGGCGATGTCACGGGGGTCCGTGCTCGTGCGGCCGTCGCGGACGGCCACGTACTGCTTGACGCTGGCGGTGAGGCCGACGGCGGAGGCGCGGCCGTCATGGTCGGCGTCGACGCGGTCGTAGCGCTTGATGGCCTTGTACATCGCGGCGTGCGCGTCGATGTACTCGCGGACGGCCGGCACGAACTTGGTGGCGAAGTTGGTGGTCAGGTCGGCCTTGCCGGGCGGGCCCGCGCCGTAGGCATGCGAGAACAGCATGTAGACCATGGGTTCGTTGACCGTGGCCCATTCGTCGACCCGGTCGCCGAACCGCTCGGCGAGCAGCTTGGCGTGCTGGGCCATCTCCTTGACGACCAGCGGGCCGCCTTGGGGGTGGTCGAGTCCGCAGAGGTTGGTGTCGGAGGGGCCGTTCGCGCAGCCCGGGTCCTCGGGGTTGTCGACCCAGACCGGGTTGGCGAAGTGGTGGATGACGATCATCGGCCGGATGCCGCGGGCGATGAGCGCGTCGAGTTCTTCGCTGTAGTGGTCGAGCGCGGCCTCGTCGATCCGATTGCGCTCGGGTTCGATGCGGGCCCACTCGATACCGAAGCGGTAGGAGTCGACGTGCAGGTCCTGGAGCAGGCCGATGTCGTCGATGGCCTTGCTGTACCCCTGGACGCCGTCGCCGACGAAGGGGCTCTTGCCCAGCCCCTCGGGCGCGGGCCGGCTCCACTTGTACCAGTCGGTCCGGGTGTTCTGGTCCTCGATCTGCGTGGCGGAGCTGGAGACGCCGAATCTGAAACTGCCCTTGCCCGAAGGGGCGGTCAGCGATCCGATCCGGTGGAAGCCGCTCTCGCGGTGCCGGTGCGCGGCGGTGGTGTCGGAGGTCGCGTCGGCCGTGGTGGCGGGTGCCAGCAGGCCCAGCGTCAGGACAACGCCCGCGATCTTCAGGATTCGCTTCACGGTGCCTTCCAGGTGAGTGGTGGGATGGGACACGGGTCGCACCGCATGAGGTATGAGGCCAGTCCCCCGAACGCCCCACGGTGGCGCCGCCCGCTCGACGGCTGCTCGAACGGGCCTCCAGCCGTCCTGGAGACCGGGCTCGCACAGTGGGCCGCGTATCCGAGGACCGGACGAGACGGGACGGGCGAGGCGATGAGTGCTGTGCAGAAGGCGGTTGTGGTCACCGGAGGGGGCTCCGGCATCGGGCGGGCGACCGCCCGCGCGTTCGCCGAGGCCGGTGCCCGGGTGCTGGTGGTGGGCCGCTCCGCGAAGACGCTGGAGGCGACGGCGGCCGGGTCCGACCGCATCGAGCCCCTGGTGGCGGACCTCCAGGAGGACGGCGCGCCGGAGGCCGTGGTCTCGGCGGCGCTGAGCGCGTTCGGACGCATCGACGTGCTGGTGAACAACGCCGCACAGCAGCGGTTCGGCGCGCTGGGCACCCTCGACCGGGCCGCGGTCACCGCCCAGCTGGAGACCAATCTGCTGGCCCCGGTCTTCCTCGTGCAGCGTGCGCTGGACGCCCTGGCGGCGACCAACGGGACGGTGGTCAACGTCAGTTCGTCGGGTTCACTGGGGCGCCGGGCGTGGCCGCAGAACGCCGTCTACGGTCTGACCAAGGCGGCACTGGACTTCCTCACCCGGACCTGGGCGGTCGAGCTGGCCCCGCGCGGGATCCGGTGCGTGGGGGTCGCGCCGGGCGTCGTCGACACCGGTTTCGCGGTCCGTTCGGGAATGTCCGACGAGGGGTACGAGGAGCTGCTGGCGTCGGTGGCCGGGCAGACTCCCTCCCGCCGGGTGGGCGGGGCACAGGACATCGCGTGGTGGATCGTGCAGCTGTGCCGGCCCGAAGGGGCGTACGCCAACGGCACCGTCCTGGCCGTGGACGGGGGGCTGTCCCTGACCTGAGGGCCGTGCGCGGGCCCCCGGCAGCGGCCGGGGGCCCGCGCACGGACTCTCACACCTCGAAGAGGGCGCAGGCCCAGCTCATGCCGCGCCCGACCGCGGCGAGCGCGACGTGGTCGCCGCGGCGGAGCGTGTCCGACTCGGCCTCGCGGGCCAGCGCGAACAGCGGGTCGGCGGCGCCCAGATGGCCGTAGTCCGCGGCGAGCGCGAGGTTGGTGCGCTCGGGCGGGAAGCCCAGCGCGCTGATCAGGCCGCTCATGGCGGGCTGGTTGTCGAACGGCAGCAGGAGCCGGTGCAGGTCGTCGAAGCCGATCCCGGCCCGCTTGCAGGCCCGCTCGACCACCAGCCGGTACTGCTCCCGGGCGTGGGTGCCGAAGGCCGAGATCCGCTCGGTGTCGTTGGCGAAGTACGCCTTGACATCCTCGATGCCGCCCACACGCGGCGGCGCCGCCGCGGCCTCCGGAGTGCCGAACGGTACCGCGGCGCCACCGGCCTCCAGCCGGAAGAAGTCGACGTGGGTGCCGTCGGTGGTGATCTCTCCGGCGCGCCAGCGCAGTTCGTCGTGGTCGCGGCGGACCACCGCGGCCACCGCCCCGTCGGAGAAGCAGCCCGCGCCCGTCTCCAGCCGGTTCCAGTAGGGCTCGGCGACGCGGCTGGCCGCGACAACGACGGCGGTGCGGTATTCGGGGTGGGTGGCGAACTTGCCCGCCACCAGGTCGAATCCGGCGACTCCGGACGAGCACGCCTGGGTCAGCAGCACCGCCTCGGCGCCGTCCGCGCCCAGCCGGTGCAGCAGACTCGCCGCCGCGTCCCAGTACAGGTACTCGGTGAGGTCGGTCACCGCCAGGACGAGCAGGTCGATCTGGCCGGCCCGCACTCCCGCTCCGTCCAGTGCCTTGCGGGTGGCCTCGTAGGAGAGGTCGGTCAGGCCGACGCCGGGCGCGCTGCGGTGCATGAAGCGGCTGGCGTAGGTGCGCACCCGTTCCATGTCGTCGGTGTACTCGGCGGCCACGTCCAGGACGGGCACCTCCTCGCCCAGCTGGTAGCCGAGCGCGCTCACGCCGAAACCCATGTTCTCTCCTTGCCGTGGGAAGTCCGAGCCGGCCCGGTCGGGACGGCTACCAGGTGACCGGCAGGCTGTGCACGCCGTAGATCGCCATGTCGTTGCGCAGGGGCACCTCGTCGGCCGGTACGTCCAGGCGCAGACCGGGGAAGCGGCGCAGCAGGGCCGTGTAGGCGATCTGGAGTTCCACACGGGCGAGTTGGTGGCCCAGGCACTGGTGCACGCCGTGGCCGAAGGCGAGGTGCCCGGTGGACCTGCGGTTCACGTCGAGGCGGTCCAGGTCGCCGTCGAAGCGCTCGGGGTCGCGGTTGGCCGCGGACAGGTGCACCACCATGCACTCGCCGGCCTTGATCTGCCGGCCCTCGAGTTCCAGGTCGACCAGGGCGGTGCGCATCAGGCCGGACCGGAACAGCGGCAGGTACCGCAGCATCTCCTCGACGGTCGCCTCGGCCAGGGCGGGGTCGGCGCGCAGCCGCGCCAGTTGCTCGGGGTTGCTCAGCAGCGTGAACGCGCCGAGTCCGAGCATGTTGGAGGTGGTCTCGTGGCCCGCGATCAGGACCACGAGGGCGACGACGGCGATCTCCTCGTCGGACAGGTCGCTGCCGTCCAGGAGGCCGCTGAGCATGTCGTCCCCGCCCGGCTCCGCCCGCTTGCGCGCCACCAGGCCGCCGAGGTAGCGCAGCATGCTGGCGTAGGCGCCCTCGGCCTGTTCCTGGGTGGAGTCCAGGCGGAAGAAGGTCGCCGCGTCGTGCCGGAACATGTCCCGTTCGGTGTAGGGGACACCGAGCAGCTCGCAGATCATCATGGTCGGGATGGGCACGGCGAAGTGCGCCACCAGGTCGGAGCCCGGTCCCGCGGCCTCCAGCGCGTCGAGCCGCTTCTCGACGATCTCCTCGATCCTCGGGACGAGCTGCTTCACCCGGTGCGCGGTGAACTGCTTGGTGAGCAGTTTGCGATAGCGGCTGTGGTCCGGCGGGTCCATCCCGATGAAGAAGCCGGGTTCGGCGGGGGAGATCGGCTGGTCACCGAAGGGGTGGTCGAAGGGGGCGTGGTGGTGCAGCTCCTGGCGTGCGCTGAAGCGCGGGTCGGCCAGCACCGTGCGTGCGGCGGAGAAGTTGGTGACCAGCCAGCCGACGTGTCCGTCCGGGAAGGCCAGGGGGGTGACGGGGTCCTGCTGCCGGAGCTGTCCGAGCTCGGCGGGCGGATCGAAGATCGAGGGGCGTTCGGTGGGGAGTTTGATCGCGGGGCACTGCGTGTGGGGCACCGTTCGCTCCGTCTCTCCAGGGGTCCGGGTGGGGGGCCGCTCATCCACTGTCGTGACGGGGCCTAGCGGGAGGCTCGAGCGGGGCTGGCTCCCGGGCACGGCGAAGGCCCGCGTCCTCGGCTGTGAGCCTTCGGACGCGGGCCTTGGGGTTCTCCGTACCCGGCAGGTCGGTGCCGGGTACGGAGGGCCGTGCTCGTCGCTCCGTCCGGTGGGATCTCCACCGCAAGGGCTGTCCGCCCGGCGCGGGCGCCGGGGCGACGGACGGAGTGCGGCCGGTGCGGGGTGACCGCTCAGCCGGCGCTCGTCAGACAGGATTCGACGGTGTCCGCGGCCACCCGGGGGCCGTCGACGGCGCGGATGGCGGCCTGCATCTCCTTGACGCCGGCAGCCACCTCCTCGGCGCCGGCCACGTCGGAGACGGCCTGGCGCAGGGTGGCGACGGTGGTGTCCGCGGCTGCCAGGTGGCGGCCGAGGCCGAGCTCCTGGACCCGCATGCCGTTGGCCTTCTGCTCGTTCATCTGCGGGATGACCACCATCGGTACGCCGTAGTACAGCGATTCCATGGTGCTGTTCATGCCGCCGTGCGTGATGAACAGGTCCGCGTGCTGCAACACGTCGAGCTGCGGGACGTGCCTGCTCACGGTGAAGTTCGCCGGCACGGTGCCCAGTTCGGCGATGTCGAGGTGGTCGCCGACGGCCATGACCACGTCCCACTGCGAACCGTCGAAGGCCTCGATCGCGGTCCGGAAGAACTCCGGCCAGCCGGTCGCGGCGGTGCCGAGGGAGATGAGCAGGAGCGGCCGGTCCGGGGAGGCCGGCTGCCAGCTGCCCTGGTAGGCGCTGCGGTCCGCGAGGCTCGGTCCGGCGAACACGAAGCGCTCGTCGAAGCTGTCGCCCTCGTAGTGGAAGTCGCGGGGCAGGAAGACGATGTTGTGCGGCGCGACGTCCTGGAAGAAGGCCATCGGGTCGGGCGACAGGCCGAATTCGGGGAGAACCTCGCCGAGCTTCCCGAACATTTCCATGACCTTGGCATCCGTGTGCTGCACCAACGGGTACTTGTCGTTGATGTTGAATTTCTCGTGGACGCCGTACGTCGGAAAGAGCCGGACGGTCGGGATATTGTGCCGGGATGCGTAGAACCGGGCGCCCCACGCCATGAAATCATGGACGATCAGGTCGGGCTTGTCGTCCTGATAGTGGGCCTCCACGTGGTCGGCCAGCAAAGTGGCTTCGGCGAGACACCGCAGACCCTCGCCCTCGAGCGCCTCCGCGGTGTAAGGGCTTCGGTAGAATTCACCGAAGACGGACTCGTAGCGCACCGCCTCCGCGCCGGCCGCCTCGACCGCGGGAACGAAGTGGTCGGTGGCCGTGCTGGTTACCCGGTGTCCCCTCTTGACCAGCTCCTTCAACAGCCCCAGGGTCGGGTTCACATGGCCGACCGCCGGGAAGTTGAAGAATGCGATGTGCGCCATCAAGTCTCCTTCTGCTGAACTCGTTTCACATGGAGCAAGGCCCCAGAAACTATCGCGGGCGGAACTCCCGCGTCCACCCGGGCCCATTCGTTCAGGCCATTTTCGGCCGACGGCCCGGCCATGCTTCAGCGGTAACTGTAGAATCCCCTCCCATTCTTCTTCCCGTACAGGCCGCTCTCGACCATCCGGGAGAGCAGCGCGGGCGCCGAGAAAAGCTGTTCCTTCGTCTCCTCGTAAAGTCCGGCCGCCACTGCCGCCAAGGTGTCGAGGCCGATGAGGTCGGCGAGCCGGAGCGGTCCCATGGGGTGGGCGCAGCCGAGCACCATGCCCTTGTCGATGTCCTCGGCGCAGGCATGACCGGATTCCAGCATTCTGATCGCGGACAGCAGATAGGGCACGAGCAGCCCGTTGACCACGAACCCGGCCCGGTCCCGGCTGCGGATGACCTCCTTGCCGAGCGCCTCCCGCACGAACCGCTCGGCGCGTGCGAGCGCGGACTCCTCGCTGAGCAGCGAACCGGTGAGCTCGACGAGGGCGAGCGTCGGTACCGGGTTGAAGAAGTGCATCCCGATCACCCGCTGCGGCCGGGCGGTGGCCATGGCCAGTTTGGCGACGGGCAGCGAGGAGGTGTTCGAGGCCAGGACCGCGTCGGGGTCGCGGACGATGCCGTCGAGTTCGCCGAACAGCTTCAGCTTCGTCTGCTCGTCCTCGGAGACCGCCTCGATGACCAGGTCCCGGTCGGCGAGGTCGGCGAGGTGCTGGGTGAAGGCGACGCGGCCCAGGATCCCGTCGCGGTCCTGCCCGGTGAGTCTGCCCTTGGCCACGGCCCGGTCGAGCGAGCCGGTCAGCCGCGCCCGGCCCGCGGTCAGGGAGCGCTGCGAGGTGACGGCGACGAGGACCTCCCGGCCCGGGGTGGCGCAGACTTCGGCCAGCCCCGCGCCCATCACTCCACAGCCCACCACGCCGACCCGGGTGACGGGCGGCGTCGCGCCGGCGCCGCTCACGAGGAGCCTCCGGTGTGCCAGCGCAGCAGGCTGCTGCCGACCGCCATGCCGCCGCCGAATCCGCACAGCAGCACCAGGTCTCCGGTGCTCAGTTCACCGGCGCGGACCGCGTGGTCGAGGGTGACCGCCAGGGACGCGGCGCCCGAGTTCCCGAACCGCTCCAGCGTGCTGTGGACGCGGGCCTCGTGCAGTCCCATCTCCCGGGCGAGCTTGCCGAGCAGGACGCCGTTGGCCTGATGCGGCACGAAGTGGGCGACCTCCCCCGGCTCCACGCCCGTACGGCCGAGCAGTTCCTTCACGGAAGGGGGCACCTGGTCCAGCACGAACTCGGTCACGCCCCGCCCGTTCATGCGCAGGAAGTGCCGGCGGGCGTCGACGGTTTCGTGGGAGGCCGGGAGCGCACTGCCGCCGGCCTCGATGACGAGCAGGTCCGCCCGGTCGCCGTGGCCGATCAGATCGGAGTCCAGGATGCCGTACGGCTCGTCCACCGTCCCCAGCACGGCCGCGCCGGCGGCGTCGGCGAGCAGCACCGCCGTGCTGCGGTCCAGCGGGTCGGTGAACCGCGACCACGCGTCGGCGCCGATCACCAGGGCGTGACCCTGCGGGCGGACGGACAGCATGGCCTGCGCCACGGCGAGGCCGTGCACGAAGCCGCTGCACCCGATGTTGAGGTCGAAGCAGGCCGCCTTGTGGGCGCCGAGACCGGCCTGCACCAGGCAGGACACCGGGGGCAGGGGGCTGTCACCGGTGGTGGTGGTCACGATGAGGACGTCGATCCGGTCCGCCGTCACGCCGGCCGCCTCAAGTGCCCGGCGGGCCGCGGTGAGCGCGAGGTCGGACGGCTTCTGCTCACCGGTCACGTGCCGGCGCGAGCGGATCTGGGTCTTGCGCTCGATCCACTCGGTGGTGACACCGAAGCGTTCGGCGAGTTCGGCGTTGCCCAGCTCGCCCGCGGGCACCTGCGACCCGGTCCCGAGGATGCCGATGGGACGGCCCGGCATCACAGCTCCCTCAGCGGGTTGAGCCGGTCCTCGCCGATCCGTGCGCGCTTGTCAGGATCGGTGACGCCGAGGCCCGTCTCGGGGGCGAGACACAGGACGCCCACCTTGCCGATGTGCTGGTTCTCCTGCACCAGCCGGCCGGCGTCACCGATCTGCTCCAGCGGATAGGTCCGCGAGAGCATCGGCATGACCCGGCCCATGTCGATCAGCCGGTTGCTCTCCCACTGCTCCTGGAGGTTGGCGGCGTGGCAGCCGATGACGCGCTTGAGCTTCATCCACAGGTACCGGTTGTCGTACCGGTGGTGGTAGCCCGTGCTGGAACCGCAGGTGACGATGGCGCCGCCGCGGCGCAGGACGAACATCGAGATGCCGAAGGTGGCCTGGCCCACGTAGTCGAAGACGATGTGCGGGTCCTCACCCGTCTCCCGGCGGATGATCCGGCCCAGTCGTTTGCCCGCCTCGACGACCTTGGCGGGGTCGGATCCGTCGTCGTCCCCGATGCCGAGTTCGGCGCGGTTGATCACGACATCGCAGCCGATCTTGCGCAGCAGTTCGGCCTTCTCCTCGGAGCCCACGACGCCGACGGGGATGCCGCCGCCGTGCTTGACCAGCTGCACCGCGTAGACGCCGAGGCCGCCGGCCGCGCCCCAGATGAGCACGACGTCGCCCTGCTTCATCCGGGCGCCCCGGTCGCTGACGAGCATGCGGTAGGCCGTGCCCGCACAGGCGGTGGTGGACGCGGCCTCCTCCCAGGTCAGATGGGCCGGCTTGGGCACGAGCTGGCTGGCCCGTACGACCGCGTAGTGCGCCAGGCCGCCGAAGTTGGTCTCGTATCCCCAGGCCTTCTGGCCCTCGCCGAGCATGCCGTCGTCGTGGGTGGCCGCCTCCTGGTCGTCCACCTGGATGGGGCTGACCCCGACGTGGTCGCCGATCTGCCAGCGCCGCACCCCCTCGCCGACGCGGACGATGACGCCCGCGGCGTCGGAGCCGAGCACGTGGTAGGGCTGGTCGTGGCGCGCCTCCCAGCGGCCCCGTCTGCCGTACGCCTTGAGGAAGTCGAACGTCGGCAGCGGCTCGAAGGTCCCGGACCAGACGGTGTTGTAGTTGATGGAACTGGCCATGACGGCCACCAGCACCTCGTCCGGCGCGAGTTGCGGCAGCGGTACCTCACCGACGTGCAACGACTTGCGCACGTCCTTGTCCTCCACGCCGAGGAACATGCCGGTGTCCTCGACGCGGGTGTGCGCCGCCAGGTAGGTCTCGGGAACCGGCAGACTCGCCAGTTCGTCGGCGGGTGCCCCCCGCCTGACGGCCTCGGACAGAGCATCCATGACAACCATCCTTCGTCGGTTCGGTGGTGTCGGTCAGACCAGGGAATCCATGCCGAGCGCCGGCCGCAGCTGCGCGATCTGGCCGGCGTGGAAGGAGTCGTGCATCTGGGTCAGGGCGAGCGCCTTGCCCAGGGTGGCGAACTGCTCGGCGTACTCGCCCATGTTCCCGTCGGGGAACAGGGCGGAGCGGCGGGCGAAGTCCTCGGGTGCGAGGCCGACGACGAAGTCGCGGATCCGCTGATGCGCCGTGCGGTAGATCTCGACCATCTCGGCCAGCGGCGGCACGTACGTGAAGTCCGTGTCGGTGCCGTCGGCGAAGTTGTCGGAGAATTCCTCGGTCACGGCCTTGGGGGTGCCCTGGTGGAGGGTGGAGAAGTAGTCCTTGGCACAGGCGAGATGGCCCAGGAACCACACGAGCGGCTTGTGTCCGTCGGGCGCTTGGAGCGCGGTCTCGTCGTCGAAGCCGTCGGTGAGGGTGAGCACCAGGTCGTAGCCCACGTCGAGCGCCTGGGCCAGGTGCAGGCCCACGGCCTGGGGGACCGGGGTGAGGGTGCTCTGCGTCATCTGCTGCCGTTCCTTTCTCAAGTGGTCGTGCGGTCAGGACCGGCCGGGTGAGTGGAATTTGCTGTGGCCCTGCGCGCGCGCCGCGTCGAGCCGGTCCCTGGACTCGGCGAAGGTCGGCAGCTCCGTCGTGGAGGTACCGGTCCAGTTCGTGCCTTCCCAGTCGAACATCAGCCCCTTGGTGCGCCGGGCGGCCGCCAGGTGGGCCTCCGAGTACAGGAAGCCGTCGAGGGCCTCCTTGTCGCGCCACAGCACCAGGTTGCGGGCGGCGTTCCACGACTGCTGCGAGATGGCCAGCGTGGCCGCGAGCAGCCCGTCGCGCTGCCACAGCTCCGTCAGGATCGCCGCGTTCAGCTCGCCGCCGATCTCCTCGTTCCCGGGCTTGGGCCAGCCCACGGACGTGGCCACCAGGTAGGAGTCGGGCAGCGGCTCGCGCAGTGCGCCGGTCTCGGGGTCGATGGCCGGGCCCGTCCAGGGGACGACGATCTGCAGGTCGGATTCGTCGCCGGCGGCGAACTCGTGCAGGGACTTGGGGATGTTCGACACGGTGTCTCCGGATTCACAGCGGTGGCGTCGTCTCACTTCTTGCGTCGCACGACCAGTCGTTTGATTTCAGCAACCTGTAGATGAAGAACGCTCGAGTCCGGCTCGCGTACGAGTTCAAGGTCGGCAAGGAGCGGCAGGACCGCACGGAGTACGGCCCGCAGTTCCAGCCGCGCGAGGTGGGAGCCGAGGCAGACGTGCTCGCCGTGGCCGCCGAAGGCGATCTGCGGGTTGTGCTCCCGCGTGATGTCGAAGCGGTGGGCGTCGTCGAAGACGTCCTCGTCCCGGTTGCCGGAGGGGTACCACAGGGCGACCGTCTCGCCCTTGCGGATGCGCCGGCCCCGCAGCTCGGTGTCCTGGGTGCAGGTCCGCACGAAGTGCACGGCGATCGTGGTCCAGCGCAGGATCTCCTCCACGGCCCGGTCCACCAGGGAGGGGTCGTCGACGAGCAGGCGCAGTTGGTCGGGGTGCTCCAGCAGTGCCTGGATACCGCCGGTGGTCGCGTTGCGGGTGGTGCCGATACCGGCGACCAGCAGGTTGAAGACGGCGTAGAGGATCTCGTGGAAGGCCAGCGGCTCGCCCTCCACGCGCCCGACCGCCAGCCGGCTGAGCACATCGGTGCCGGTTGGGTCCGCCGCCGCGATGCGCTGCTGGGCCAGGCCGGCGACGTAGCCGTTGAGTGCGGTGATGTTGCGCCGGAAGGCGGCCTCGGCGTCCTCGCCGTCGAGCCGGTACTCGGGGTCGGCGGCGGCGGTCGTGCCCTCGGTCCAGTCGAAGATGGAGTCCCAGTCCTCGACGGGCGCCCCGACCAGCTCGCAGATGGCCGCGACCGGCAGCCGCGCGGCCAGGTGCCGGGCGACGTCGGCGCTGCCGTGCTGCTCGATCCGGTCGGCGAACTCCTGTACGTAGGTGGTGGCGAGGCCGGTGAAGCGCTCCTCCAGGGCCTTGACGGCCTTGGGGGTGAAGCACGGCGCCATGATCTGGCGCAGGTGCCGGTGGCGCGGGGAGTCCATGTACGACAGCGCGGGCGGGTCGGTGGGGCTGTGGCTGAACATCTGGGCCCGCTGCTCCAGTTCGGCCTCCAGCATCTCCACGGCGTCGGCCGTGTCGACGGTGACCCGCTGGGCGCTGGAAAAGAGCTTGGTGTTGCGCGAGACCCAGGCGATGTCCTCGTGCTTGGTCACGACCCAGAACGGTTCGAAACCGGGCCGCACGTACCAGAAGACGGGCTCCTGGCGGCGGAGCAGCTCCCACTCCGGATAGGGGTACCCGCGGTCCGCGTAGGCCTGTTCGTCGGTGATGTCGAGTGTGTCGAGCGAGAGCATGGTCGGCGCCCTTCGTCAGCGCGGGGTGCGGGTGGTCAGGAAGGAGACGATGGCGTCGACCGTCTGCGCGCGCTTGTCCGGCGCGGCGTGGTCGGCGTCCAGCAGGGTCGCGTCGGGCGCCTCGTCGCAGATCCGCTTGGCCAGCAGTTCGGGGTGGGCGTCGTCGTTGCCCGGAAGGACCAGCAGCGGCACGGGGCAGCGGGCCATCCACTCCTCGGGCACCGAGAAGTAGGCGGAGCCGGCGGGCCACAGGCCGTCGCGGAAACGCACCAGGCGGATCAGGTAGCGCTCCCGGCGCTGGGCCAGGATCTCCTCGCGGAACGCCGGGTCCTCGCGCAGCCGCCCGGCGAACGGGCCCGCCGCGGCGTTGACGGCGAACCGGGCGTCCCGTTCGGCGGCCGCGACGACCGCCGGCAGGCCCTCGGCCCGCGGGAAGCGCATGGCCTCGTCGAACGTGCGCAGATAGGTGGCCAGGCTGTTGACAGCCGGGTCGATGCCGACGGGTTCCTGCGCGACGACGGAACACACCCGCTCCGGGGCGTCGTGCGCCAGCCGCCAGGCCTGCGCCGTGCCGCTGCCGGCGCTGACGACGTGCGCCCGGTCGACGCCGAGCGCGTCGAGGACGGCCACCTGGTCGGCCGCCTGCCGCTCGTAGGAGAAGGGCAGTGCGGGCGCGTCGGCGCTGCGGCCGGCGTGCCGCTGGTCCATGGCGATGACCCGGAAGTGCCGGGACAGTTCGCTCACCGGGTGGTAGAAGTTCGACTCCCACATGCCGGTGCGGCTGTCCGCACCGCCGGGGGCCAGCAGCAGGACGGGAAATCCGTCACCGTGCACCTCGTAGTGCAGTCGTGCGCCGTCCGGGCGCTCGATCTCAGGCATGGTTCTCCTCAGCGGTGGTGACGGCCTTCGAGACCGCCTTCAGAAGTTCGCCGGCCATGGCACCGGCGTTGACGATCGGGGCGGCGTGCGAGCCGTCAATGTGCGAGACCGAGAACGGTCCTGCCGTCAGTTCGCGCCACACGTCCATCGCGCCCGGGGGCAGTACCGGGTCGCCGGTGGCCTCGACGGCGAGGACCGGCAGGGCGAGCGCGGGGCGCGGGGCGCCGTGCAGCGCGGTCCGGTGGCTGTCGGCGAGCGCGGTGTCGGCGCGCAGCCGCTCGACGTAGCCGGCGAGCAGTTCCTCGTCGTCGAGCACCTCCTCGGGCAGCAGGCCGCGGAAGATGTCCGCGAACTCCTCCAAGGCGACCGACCCGAAGTCACCGGTCAGCTCGGCGAGCCGGCGCAGCCCGGCCGTGGGTTCGGCGAGGGGCGGCAGGGCGCAGGCCACGAGGAGGGCCGCCGCGGGCACGCCGGGCCGGTGCGCGAGCCGGTGCGCGACCTCCCAGCACAGCCAGGAACCCTGGCTGTGTCCGAACAGGACGAACGGGACGTCGAGCCGGCTCGACAGGGCCGCCATGACGTGGTCGGCCAGCGCCATCATGTCGCTCGCCGGCGCTTCCCCGGCGCGGCTCTCGCGTCCGGGCAGCTGGATCCCGACGAGTTCGACGTCGTCGGGGAGATGGCGGACGAGCGGCAGGAATCCGCCCGTCGTCCCGCCCATGCCGGCCACGCAGAAGACGCGTGCCCGGGGCTGCTCGGCCCGTTTCAGGACGCGGAGCCAGGGGTCGTCGGCGCTCTGCGGCGCCGGGCCGGGCACGGCCCGCGCCTCATCGGGCAGCAGTTCGGTCAGCAGGTGGGCACCGAGGCCGGCGCAGCTGGCATGGCGCAGGATCATCTCGGTGGTCACGGGCAGGCCGGTGCGGCGCACCAGTTCCTTGCGGACGGTCACGGCCATGAGTGAGTCGAGGCCCAGCTCCTGCAACGGCTGCCCGTCCGGTACGGCGTCCAGGGGCAGGCCGAGGACGGGTGCCACCTGCGCCCTGACGAGGTCGGTGAGGGTCTGCGTCCGCGCTGCGGCGCTCTGCGTCGCGAGCGCCTCGCGCAGCGCCCGGCCGGCCGACGGGTCACCGGCGACGAGGTCGGTGTCCGGGTCCGGCGCGGCCTCGGCGATCTCGTCGATCAGGGGCCGGGGGCGGGCCGCGCGGTAGGCCGGGGCGAAGCGCGGCCAGTCGAGGTCGGCCACTCCGAGCACCACGGCGTCGGTGCGCAGGGCGAGTTCGAGGGCGTCCAGCGCCACCGCGGGCGCCATGGAGCGCAGGCCGCGGGAGCGCGCCGTGCGCTCCACCTCGGCATCGACCATGCCGCCGCCCGCCCAGCCGCCCCAGTGGACCACCGTCGCCGGCAGCCCCGCGGCGCGGCGGTGCCGGGCCAGTGCCTCCAGCGCGGTGTTGGCGGCGCCGTAGACGGCCTGGCCCGCGCCGCCCCACAGGCTCGCGCCGCTGCCGTACAGCACGAATGCGTCCAGCGGATGTCCGGCCAGTGCCTCGTGCAGGTGCCGGGCTCCCAGTACCTTCGCGGCGGCCTCCTGGTCCGCGCTCTCGGCGGTGACGGCCTGGATCGGCGCCATCGCCGACATACCCGCCAGGTGGGCGACGAAGGTGAGGTCGCCGCCGCCGTCCCTGATCCCCGCGAGGAGCGCGTCCACCTGTGCGCGGTCGGTCACGTCGCAGGTCTCGGCCAGCACCTGCACGCCGTGCTCGGCGAGTTCGGCGCGCAGTTGCTCGGTCTCGGGGGTCAGGCCGGCGCGGCGTGAGGCCAGCACGATCCGTTCGGCTCCGCGGGCGGCGAGCCGGCGGGCCAGGTGCCTGCCGAGCGCGCCCTGCCCGCCGGTGATCAGGGCGGTGCCGCTGGTGCGCCACGGCGCCGGGCCGGCCTGCGGTTCGGCGCGCCGCAGGCGCCGCACGAACCGGCCCGCCGGGCGCAGCGCCACCTGGTCCTCGTGGTCATCGGCGGCCAGCGCCGCCACGAGCTGGGCGGCCCAGCCGTCGTGCGGCCGGGCGGGGAGGTCGATCGTGCCGCCCCAGTGCAGCGGGGTCTCCAGGGCCGCGACGCGTCCGAGCCCGGTCACCAGGGCGCGCGCCGGGTGCGGGACGCCTTCGGTGCCGTCGATGTCCACGGCCCCGCAGGTGAGCGCCCACAGGGGGCTGGTCACACCGCTGTCGGCGGCGCCCTGGAGCAGGGCGAGCGTGGTGTGCAGTCCTTCGGTCAGTCCGCCCGCGGTGCCGGTGTCGTCGAGCGGACCGAGGGTGAGGATGCCCGTGGGTCGCAGGGGCAGTGCGCTCAGGGCTTCGGCGACGGCCTGCCGGTCGCCGGTGGCGCGCAGGCGGTGCACGTCGGCGCCGGCCGCGCGCAGCGCCTCTTCGGCCGCCGCGGCGAGTTCGGGCTCCCGGTCCGTGTCGACCAGCAGCCACAGACCGGAGGTGCGCGCGGGGCCGAGGGGCGCCGCCCGCCAGGCCTCCTGGTAGAGCCAGCCGCCGAGCCGGTTCTCGGACTCCTGCCGGTGCCACCACTCGGTGATCAACGGGAGGACCTCGTCGACGCTGGAGCGGAGCCGGTCGGGGGTGTCGAGGAGTTCCGCGAGGCGTCCGCCCTCCCCGCTGCCGACCGCGTCCCAGAAGGCGCCGCCGGCCGTCTGCGCGGCGGGGGCGGGGCGCGGCGCCTTGGCCCAGTAGCTGCGGCGCTGGAAGGCGTAGCCGGGCAGGTCCGGGCCCGCACCGCTGCCGAGCGGCGCGAGCGCGGTCGCCCAGTCGACGCGGTGGCCGTGGATGTGCAGCTGCCCGAGGCCGTGCAGCAGTTGGTGGCGGCCTCCGTGGTCCCGGCGCAGCGTGCCGGTGACCAGGGCCCGCTCGTCGCCCTCGGTGAGCGGGGCGGCCAGGACGGGGTGCGGGCCCACCTCGATGAACACGTCGTGTCCCGCGTCCAGCAGCCGCTGCTGTGCCTGGTCGAGCCGGACCGGCTCCCGCAGGTTGCGCAGCCAGTAGCCGGCGGTGAGTTCCTCGCCGTCCAGTACGTCACCGGTCACCGTGGAGTAGAACGGGACGGAGCCGGACCGGGGCCGCACAGCGGTGAGTTCGGCCTCGATGACGGGGAGCAGGGCGTCCATGTGGTGGCTGTGCGAGGCCACGGGGGCCGCCAGTTTGCCGCACACGACGTCCTCGTCGTCGAGGTCGAACAGCAGCTCCTCGACGGCGTCGGCGTCCCCGGAGACGGCGACGGACAGCGGGGTGTTCACGGCGGCCACCGAGAGGCGCTCGCCGTAGGGCGCGATCCGTTCCCGGACCGCCTCGAGGGGGAGTTCCACGACGGCCATGGCGCCCACGCCGGCGACGCCTTGCAGGGCGCGGCTGCGGACGGCGATGATCCGGGCGCCTTCGTCGAGGGTGAGGGCCCCGGCGACCACGGCGGCGGCGACCTCGCCCTGGCTGTGCCCGACCACGGCGTCGGGGCGGACGCCCAGTTCGCTCCAGGCCGCGGCCAGCGCCACGTACATCGTGAACATCAGCGGCTGGATCACGTCGAGGCGCTCCAGCAGTGCGGCGTCGGTGTCCGTCTCCGCCAGCAGCCCGGCCACCGACCGGCCGATGAGCGGCTGGAACGCCGCGTCGCAGGCGCCGACCGTCTCGGCGAACGCCGGTGACTCGGCCAGCAGGGCCCGGCCCATGCCGGGCCACTGGGCGCCCTGGCCGGGGAAGACGAAGACCGTGCGGCCCCGCGGGGCCGCGGTGGAGCGGGCCAGGCCGGCGTGGGCGCGGTCCTCGGACAGCGCGCGCAGCGCCTCGCCCGCCTGCTGCGCGGTGGCGGCGTGCACGACGGCCCGCTCGGTGAAGTGGGCCCGCCGCAGGAGGGCGGTGCGGGCGATGTCCGCCACCTCGGTCCGCGGCCGTCGCTCCAGCCAGTCGGCCCACTGGGCCGCCTGGTCGCGCAGGGCCGCGTCGTTCTTGCCGGAGAGCACGATCGGTACGGGCGTGTCCGGCGCGGGCTTTCGCACCGCGGGCCGCGCGGCGGGCTGCGGGGCCTGCTCGATGACGACATGGGTGTTGGTGCCGCCGATGCCGAAGGAGGAGACGCCGGCCCGGCGCGGCCCGGTGCTCCGCCAGGGCTTGCGTTCGGTGTTCACGTAGAACAGTCCGGGGTCGAGCCCCATCTCGGGGTTGGGGTGCTCGTAGTTGAGACTCGGCACGAGTTCGCCGTGGTGGACGCAGAGCGCGGCCTTGAGCAGTCCGGCGAGCCCGGCGGTGGCGTCGGCGTGCCCGATGTTGGTCTTCACCGAGCCCAGCGCGCACGGCTCGTCCCGGTCCGCGCCGGCGAACACCTTCTGCAGCGCCTGCACTTCGATGGGGTCGCCCAGCGCGGTCGCGGTGCCATGGGCTTCGAGGTAACCGATGTTCTCCGGCCGGACGCGCGCCTCGGCCTGTGCCTCGGCCACGGCGTACGCCTGTCCGTCGACACTCGGCGCGGTGAAACCGGCCTTCTGCGCACCGTCGTTGTTGACGGCGCTGCCCCGGAGCACGGCGTAGACGCGGTCGCCGTCGGCCTCGGCGTCGCTCAGCCGGCGCAGCACCAGCGCGACGACTCCGCTGCCGAAGACCGTGCCGCTGCCCTTCTCGTCGAAGGCCCGGCACCTGCCGTCCGGGGAGACCACCAGACCGTCCTGGTGGACGAAGCCCTGGACGAGGGGGAGGGTCAGGGAGGAGGCCCCCACGAGGGAGACGTCCGACTCGCCGCTGAGCAGGCTCTGGCGGGCCAGGTGGGTGGCGACCAGGCCGGTGGAGCAGGCGGTCTGCACGGTGAGGGCGGGGCCGCGGAGGTTGAACCGGTGAGCGATGCGGGTGGCGAGGTAGTCGGTCTTGTTCCCGATCATCGTGCGGTAGAAGGACGACAGGTCGGCGCTCTCGCCCGGCTCGTAGCCGCCGTAACCGGAGCCCGCGAAGACGGACACCCGGCCCTCGACGTCCTGCGGGACGATCCCCGCGTTCTCGAAGGCCCGCCAGGCCACTTCCAGCAGCAGCCGGTGCTGCGGGTCCATGGACTCGGCCTCGGCGGGCGAGTAGTCGAAGAAGCCGGCGTCGAAGAGGTCGGCGCCGTCCACCACCGCGCGGGCGCGGACGTAGTCGGGGTGGGTGAGGTCCTCCTCGGTCACGCCCGCCGCGACGAGTTCCTCGTCGGTGAAGTGGGTGATGGACTCGACGCCGTGGCGCAGGTTGTCCCAGAACGCGTCCACGTCGGCCGCACCGGGCAGCCTGCACGCCACTCCGACGATCGCGATGGCGTCGTCCTCGGTCCGCCTCGTCCGCCGGGGCGTCACGGACACCTCGTCCGGCGCGGCGGCTCCCCGCAGATGGGCGGTGAGCTGCCGCACCGTCGGGTAGCGGAACAGGGTGGACAGGGGGAACTCCCGGCCCAGGGCCGCGCGCATCCGCTCGTGCGCCTTCAGCGCCGCCATGGAGTCGGCGCCCAGGTCGAAGATGCCCCGGTCGGGGTCGATCTCCGCGCGGCCGAGCACCGTCGCCCAGGCGTCGGTGACGGCGCGCTCGATCTCGTCGCCGCTCTCCCCCGCTCTCCGCGCGGCCTGCGCGGAGGGGGGTGCGAGGCGGGCGACGGCGACCTTGTCGATCTTCTTGTTGGGGGTGTGCGGCAGCTCGTCCAGGGCGATCACGTGCCCGGGCACCATGTAACCGGGAAGCCGCTCGGTGAGCAGGGCGGCCAGCCGGTCCTCGCCGTCCCGCGCGCCGTCTGCGGGGGTCCAGTACAGGAAGAGCGCGGGTTCGCCGGTGGCGTCGGGGCGCACCACGGCGGCACATTCGGCGACCGCCTCGTGCTCGGCCGCGACCGACTCGATCTCCCCGAGTTCGATGCGGTGTCCGTGCAGTTTGACCTGGGAGTCGCTCCGGCCGCAGAACTCCAGGGTGCCGTCGGCGCGGTGGCGTACGACATCGCCGGTGCGGTACATCCGGGCGCCGGGCAGGCCGGCGAAGGGGTCCGGCACGAAACGCCCGGCGGTGAGTTCGGGGCGGGCGAGGTAGCCGCGGGTGACGGCCCGTCCGCCGATGTGCAGTTCGCCCCGGAAGCCGCGCGGCACGCGCCGGCCGGCGGGATCGAGCACGTACAGGCGGTTGCCGTGCAGCGGCTCGCCGAGGCTGATCTCGCCGGGCCGCACGGTCCAGGCCGAGGACCACACCGTGGTCTCGGTCGGCCCGTACATGTTGGTCAGTTCGCCGTCGAGGAGGTCGGTGAGCCGGCGGGCGAGTCCCCGGTCGAGCGGTTCGCCGCCGACCAGCATGCGCTCCAGGCCGCGCACCAGGTCCCGGCCCTCGGCGTCCGCCAGGAGCATCCGGGCCAGCGAGGGCGTGCACTGCAGATGGGTGGGGCTCCAGTGGGCGTACCGCGACCAGCCGGCCGCCGGTCCGTCGGCGACGACGACCCGGTAGCCACGGGTGAGGGTCCACAGCAGTTCGAGGGTCGAGATGTCGAAGGACAGGCTGGTCACCGCGAGCCAGGTGTGCCCCGCTCCCCCGCCGACCCGCTCGTCCATCGCCCGGCAGAAGGTGGCGAACTGGTCGTGCTCGACCATGACGCCCTTGGGGTTGCCGGTCGATCCCGAGGTGTAGATGACGTACGCGAGGTCGTCCGGTGCCTGCCCGGCGGGGGGCCGGGGCAGTTCGGTGCCGCTCGCCGCCGGGGCGTCGGCCGTCAGGACGTCGACACCGTCGCCCGACACGTCGGCCGCGCCCTCGTCGGTGGAGAGCACGACCCGCAGCCCGCTGTCCCGCCGCACGTGCTCGAGGCGGGCCCGGGGGTAGGCGGGGTCCAGCGGGACGTAGGCGGCCCGGGCGAGCCAGGTCGCCAGGACGGCGATGACCAGCTCCGCCGAGCGCGGCAGATGGATACCCACGAGAGAGCCGTGACCGACTCCTCGCGCCCGCAGCCGGGTGCTGAGCGCCTCGGCGCGCACCAGCGTCTCCCGGTAGGTGAGTTGCCGCTCGCCGTCGACGAGCGCCACGGCGTCCGGGGTGCGGTGAGCCTGGGCGATGATGCCGTGCAGGGCGCTGTCCTGGGCCTCCGCGCCCGGGACGGCGGGCCCGGTCCACCGCTCGAACCAGCTCTGTTCCTCCTCGCCCAGCAGCTCCAGCAGGCTGACCGGGCGGTCGGGGTCGCGGACCAGGTCGGCGAGGAGGGTGCGGAAGTTCTCCGCCATCCGCCGGGCCGTGTCCGTGTCGACCACCCGCAGCTGGTACTCCAGCTCGCCCGCGAGGGCGTCCCCGTCGGGCGCGAGGGTCAGGCCGAGTTCGGACTTGGCCACACCGCGCGGGGTGCCGGTGACGCTCGTGTCGTCCGACGGTCGCCAGGCGTCGTCCCCCTCCCCGAGGACGGGCAGGGCCGTCGCACGGTAGTTGAACAGGACCCGGAAGAGCGGGTGCTCGTCCGTGCCGCGCGCACCGGGGAGCGCGCGCACGACCTCGGTGAGCGGTACGTCCTGGTGGTCGGCGAGCCGCCGGACCCGGGAGGCGGTGGCGGCCAGGAGTTCCCTGAACGTCGGATCGCCCGTCAGATCGCAGCGCAGCGGCAGCGTGTTGACCAGGAACCCGACCAGGTCCTCGGTACCGGCCAGTTGGCGGTTGGCCCAGATGGTGCCCAGGCCGAAGTCGTTGCTGCCGGTGCTGCGGGCCAGCAGCAGCGCGAAGGCGGCGGCGTGGACGGCGTAGGGGGTCACCGCCTCGCGGGCCGCCAGCTCCTCCAGTTCGCGGCGCAGCGACGCGGGCACCGTGAAGGAGACGGTGTCGCTGCCCGGGACGGCGGAGTGCGGGGGCAGGTCCAGGCGGCCCATGCCGTCGAGTTCCGCCGCGAAGTACCGCAGCGGGCCCGCGAAACCGTCCTCCTCCAGGGTGCGCTGCTGGCGGACCGCGTAGTCGCCGAGGTGGCGGGCGGCGGGCGTGTCCTGGGGCCGGTCGCCGCGGGCCAGTTCGCCGTAGAGCGCGTGCAGTTGCTGGAGCATCAAGGTCAGCGACCAGCCGTCGCCGACGGCGTGGTGCAGCGTCAGGAGCAGCACCTGTCCGCCGTCGGGGACGTCCAGCAGGAGCAGCCGCAGCAGGGTCCGGCCGGACAGGTCGAAGGGCACGCGCTCCTCGGCGCCGATCCGCTCGGCGACCGCGGCCTCGCCCGTCGGCGCGGCGGAGAGGTCCTCGTGGGTGAAGGGGGTGACGAAGTCGTCGTGGACGACCTGGACGAGGTCACCGTCGCGGGTCTCCAGGCCGGTACGCAGGGCCTCGTGCCGGCGGATGAGGTGGGTGAGGGCGCGTTCGAGCAGCTCCGGGTCGAGGGGCCGGGTCACGCGCAGGGCGACCGGGGCGTTGTACTGGGCGCTGCCGGGCTCCATCTGCTCCAGGAACCACAGCCGGCGCTGTCCCTCCGTGGCGGGCAGGACCTCGCGCTGCTCGGCACGGTCCAGCGGCGGCGTGTCGTCGCCCGGGTCGAGGGCGCCGCGGACCAGCCCCAGCAGGTGCTCCGCGAGCAGCTGAGGCGTGGGGTGGGCGAAGGCGACGTTCGTGGGGAGGGTGACGCGGGCCGCCGCGCTGAGCCGGTTGCGCAGTTGCAGACCCATGATGGAGTCCAGGCCGCGTTCTTGCAGCCGCTGGTCGGCGGGGACGGGCTCGGCGGCGCCGAGCAGCACGGCCGCCTCCCGGCGCACCAGCTCGGTGAGGTGTTCCAGGGCCTGCTGCGCGGGCAGCGCGGCGAGCTCCTCCCGCAGCCCCGCGGGCTCCGCCGCCGGCGCCCCCGCCCCGTCGCCCGCCGGGGGCGCGTCGGGGGTGGCCGACCGGTGCGGGGCGTCGAACCAGTAGCGCCGCCCTTGGAAGGCGTAGGGGGGAAGCTGCGGCAGGTCGGTGCGCGCGCCGGCGCCCAGGACCCGTTCCCAGTCGACCTCGTGGCCCTGGGCGTGCAGGGCGCCGAGGGAGCGCATGAACTCGGCGGTACCGCCCTGGCCGCGGCGCAGGGTGCCCACCACGACACCGCCGGACTCCGCGGTGGCACCGGTCAGCGGCATCCCGAGCACGGAATGGGAGCTGATCTCGACGAACACCCCGAAACCGTCGGCGACGAGCTGGTCGAGCGCGCGGTCCATGCGGACGGTCTCGCGCAGGTTGCGGCACCAGTACGTACCGTCGAGCGCGCCGCCCTGGAGGACGGCGCCGGTCACCGTGGAGTAGAAGGGGATCGTCCCCGCCTCGGGCCGTACACCGGCGAAGTGCTCGGCCAGGCCGGGCAGGATGGGGTCGACGTGGGCGCAGTGGCCGGCGGCGTCGGCGTTGATGCGGCGGCAGAACACGTCCCGGCCGGCCAGCGCGGCGAGCACGGCGTCCACCGCCTCCGGATCGCCGGAGACCACGGTGGAGCCCGGCGTGTTGACGAGTGCCACGGACAGCGCGTCGCCGTAGGGGGCGATCAGCTCCTCGACCTCGCCCACGGGCAGTTCGAGCAGGGCCATGGCGCCCAGGCCGCTGCACTCGCGCAGCAGCGCCTGGCTGCGCAGGGCGACGATCTTCGCGGCGTCGTCCAGGCAGAGGGCGCCCGACACGACGGCGGCGGGCACCTCGCCCTGACTGCTGCCCACGACGGCGGCCGGCTCGAGGCCGAGCGAGCGCCAGACCGCGGTCAGGCCCAGGGCCATGGTGAACAGGGCCGGTTGCAGGACGTCCAGGCGGTCGAAGGGCAGACCCGGCGGTTCGTCCCCGGCGAGCAGGTCGCGCACGGACCAGTCGAGCCACGGCCGGAATGCCTCGTCGCAGGCGTCGACGGCATGGGCGAACTCCGGCGATTCGGTGAGCAGTTGGCGGCCCATCTCCCGCCACTGGCTGCCGTGGCCGGGGAAGACGAAGACGACCTTGCCGCGCGCCGTGGCCGCTGCCTCGACCAGGTTCTCGTGCGGCAGTCCGTCGGCCAGCGCGCGCAGCCCGCGGGCGGCCTCCTCGCTGTCGTGGGCGAGGACCGAGGCGCGCGAGGGGAAGTGGGTACGGCCGAGCGCGGCGGCGCGCGCGGCCTGCGGGACCGGCTGGGAGGGGTGCGCGGCGAACCAGTCGGCCCACCGGGCGGCCTGCGCGCGCAGCGCCCGGGGATCGCGCGCGGAGACCAGGATCGGGTGGGCCTTCGCGGCCGGCAGCGCGGGCCGGGGCTCGGTGGCCTCTCCGGCCGCCGGTTCGGGCGCCTCCTCCAGGATCAGATGCGCGTTGGTGCCGCTGATGCCGAACGAGGAGACCCCTGCCCGGCGTGGCCGCTCGCCGCGCCGCCAGGGCCGCGCCTCGTCCAGCAGCCGCAGCCCGCTGCCCTCCCAGGCGATGTGCGGGCTGGGGTCGGCGCAGTGCAGGGAGCGGGGCAGCAGTTCGCCGCGCAGGGCGAGGACCATCTTCATGACGCCGGCGACGCCGGCCGCGGCCTGCGTGTGTCCGATGTTCGACTTGGACGAGCCCAGGTGCAGCGGCCGGTCCTCGGCACGGCCGGCCGCGAACACCCCGGCCAGGGCGCCCGCCTCGATCGGGTCGCCGAGCGGGGTGCCGGTGCCGTGCGCGTCGACGGCGTCGAGGTCCGCGGGGGTGAGCCCGGCGGATTCGAGTGCCGCGCGGATGACCTGCTGCTGCGCCGGGCCGTTGGGTGCGGTGAGGCCCTGGCTGCGGCCGTCCTGGTTGACCGCCGAGCCGCGGATCACGGCCAGGACGCGGTCCCCGTCGCGCTGCGCCGCCGAGAGGCGCTTGAGGAGGATCATGCCGCAGCCTTCGGACCAGCCTCCGCCGTCGGCCCCGGCCGAGAAGCTCTTGCAGCGCCCGTCGGGCGACATCGCGCCCAGCCGGCTGGACTCGACGAACAGCGCGGGCGAGCTCATCACCGTGACACCGCCGGCCAGGGCCGTGTCGCACTCCCCGGCGCGCAGGGCGGCGCAGGCCATGTGGAGGGCGACCAGCGACGAGGAGCACGCGGTGTCGACCGTGATCGCGGGGCCCTGGAGGCCCAGCAGGTAGGAGAGCCGGCCCGAGACGACGCTGCCGGAGATGCCGGTGCCCTGGTAGCCGTCCAGTTGTTCGAGGTCGGCCTGGCCCGTGCCGTAGTCGGAGCGCATGGCGCCCAGGTACACGCCGGTGCGGCTGCCGGCGAGGGTGCCGGGGACGACGCCGGCCCCCTCCAGTGCCTCCCAGGCCGTCTGGAGGACCAGCCGCTGCTGCGGGTCCATCGCGACGGCCTCCCGCGCGGTGATCCCGAAGAAGTCCGCGTCGAAGTGGTCCAGGCCGGTCAGGAAGCCGCCCTCGCGTGCGTAGCTCTTGCCGGAGGCCCCCGGATCGGGGTCGTACAGGTCGAGGTCGTCCCAGCGCTCGGGCAGCGGGCCGATGGCGTCCTCGCCGGCCGCCAGGAGGTCCCAGTACCGCTCCGGGGTGTCGATCCCGCCCGGCAGCCGGCACGCCATCGAGACGATCGCGACGGGCTCGGTCCGCCGGCTCTCCAGCTCCGCGTTGCGCTGCTGGAGCTGCAGGACGGCGGCCATCGCGCGCCGCAGTCGCTCCTCATTGGCTTGGGCGTTCATCTCTGCCTTCCGTCTCTCTCCAGCAGTGCGGTGGCCGAATGTCTGTGCGGGGAGGGTCAGCCGGCGACGGTGACATCCATGTACGGCGGGAACTGCGGCAACCGGGCGCCGTCGTGCTCCAGCACGCACAGGTCGCCCTGCCGGTCCGCCTGGCGGAAACCGGCGAACTTGTAGGTGACGAACATCGTCCGGTTGCGGTCGGTGGGGATGAACTCGGCGCGCAGGGTCACGCCCGCCGCGTGGGCGGTGCGGATCAGGTGGTGCAGCAGGACGGTGCCGACGCCGCGCGACATGACGCGGCAGGACATCAGCAGCAGCTTCACGGTCCACACGGCGTCGCCGCGCTCGACGAGGGCGAGGCCGATCTTCCCGTAGGTGCCGTAGGTGTCCTCGAGGTCCGCGACGAGCAGGTCGTGGCGGGGCGAGCGGCGGAAGGCGTCCAGTTCCTCGTAGGAGTAGGTGTAGCCGGTGGCGTTGAGCTGGTTGGTGCGGACGGTCAGCTCCTCGGCGCGCTGCAGGTCGCGTTCCTCGGCGGGCGCGATACCGAAGCGCATGCCCAGCGAGGCGAGGAACTCCTCGCTGGTTCCGCCGTGGGAGTCCTCGGCCTGCCGGCGGCGGGCGTCGGCGCGGTAGAGGTGGCGGCGCTCGCGCGAGTCGGCGGTGACGAAGCGGGGCCGCAGCTCGGGCAGGCCGGGCAGGCCCGCGGCGTCGGCGGCGTCGACGCACAGCACCTCGGGGTGGGCGAAGCGGACCTCGTCCCGCTCGAAGGGCTGGTCGTCGACGAAGGCCAGGGTGTCGATGCCGATGTTGAGGGCCTCGGCGACGGCGCGGACGGAGCCGGACTTGTCGCCCCAGTTGATCTGCGGGTGGAGGAAGTACTCGGCGAGGCCGAACTCCGCCAGCTTCGCCATGGCCGCGTCGTGGTCGTTGCGGCTGGCGACCGAATGCAGGATCCCGCGCTCGTCGAGGGTGCGGATGGCCTCGACGGCACCGGGACGCAGGGTGACGTCGCCGTCCTCCAGCAGCACCCCGTCCCATACGGTGTTGTCGAGGTCCCAGACCACGCACTTGACGGTCTTGCGGGTCGTGACGGTGGTCGTCATCGC
Organism: Streptomyces sp. NPDC006552; assembly: GCF_040611655.1. NCBI lineage: Bacteria > Bacillati > Actinomycetota > Actinomycetes > Kitasatosporales > Streptomycetaceae > Streptomyces > Streptomyces sp. NPDC006552. The sequence continues at coordinate 6,268 of NZ_JBEXOS010000078.1, read as the reverse complement.
ACACTCCTCGGTGCTCGCTCCTGGAACGCGTATTCGGCAAGGCCCACTTGGTGGAGCTGTGCGCTCCCCTCGATGACCTCCATGACCCGGGAGTCACCGAGGAGGCGCTGGACGGGGTAGTCGGGTCCGCAGCCGTTGGCGCCGTGGATCTGTACGGCGTCCGCCGCGGCCCGGCCGGCCGCGGTGGCCGCGAAGTACTTGGCCGTGGAGGTCGCGGCGAGGGCGCCGGGGTGGTGCTCGTCGCGCAGCCGGGCGGCCTCCAGAGACAGCAGCCGGGCCGCCTGCGCGGACGTGTACATGTCGCTGATCATGCGGCGGACCAGCTGGTGGTCCTTGATGAGGGAGCCGAACTGCTCGCGGCGTCCGGCGTAGTCGACGCTCGCCTCCAGGCAGGCGTCGAGGATGCCGACGCAGCCCCAGCCGACCGTGTAGCGCCCGAGGTCGAGGGCGGCGCCCGTGACGTGCGAGACGCCGAGACCGGGCCTGGCGAGCAGGTTGGCGCCCGGGACGCGGCAGCCGTCCAGATACACGTGTGCGGTCATCGAGGCGCGGATGCCGATCATGTCCTCGATCAGCTCGGTGCGCAGGCCGGGGGTGTCGCGCTCGACGAGCAGGGCCGTCGGGCCCTCCTCGGCGCGGCCGACGACCAGGAAGAGGCCGGCGCTCTCGCCGTAGGTGATCCACTTCTTGTGGCCGTGCACCAGCCAGTCGTCGCCGTCGCGGACCAGGCGGGTGGAGACGGCGGCGGCGTCGCTGCCGGCGCCGGGTTCGGAGACGGCGAGGGCGGCGACGCGCTCGCCGCGCGCCAGCCGCGGCAGCCAGGTCCGCTTCGACTCGCGGCTGCCCCAGCGGGCGATCGCGTGCGCCACCATCGTGTGGACGGTGAGCAGGCTGCGCACCGAGGAGCAGGCGCGGCCCAGTTCCGCGGCGAGCAGTCCGAGGGTGACCGCGTCGCAGCCGCCACCGCCGTACTCCTCGGGGACGGACAGGCCGAGCAGCCCCTCGTCGGCGAGGAGGCGGACGAGCTCGGGCGGGGTGCGCTGGTCACGGTGCCAGGCGGCGGCGTACGGGACGATGTGCCGGTCGGCGAAGGCCCTGAAGTCCTTGCGGGCCTGCTCCTGGTCGGCGGTGAGGGCTCCGGTCATGACGGTCGTGTCGTCCGCTCGCGCCTACTGCGGGACCGCGGCGGACAGCTTGCGAGTGACGAAGGCGTCGAGCGCGCCGATGGACCGGAAGTGCTCCAGCTCCAGGTCCTCGTTCTCCACGACGATGCCGAACTCGTGCTCGACGAAGGAGACCAGCTGCATCGCGAACATCGAGCTGACGAAGCCGAGTTCGAAGATGTCGTCGTCGTCCTTGAGGTCCTGCACCGGGAAGAAGCGGGAGAGGTACTCCGCGATCCTGACCCTGTTGTCCTTGCTCATCTCTTCTTCCGTCCTGTTGTCGTGGGCAGGCGAGTGGAAGGCCGGGGCGCGCCGGGCGGCGACGGCGGCCGCGCCTCAGCGGTACGTGTGGAAGCCCTCGCCGCTCTTGCGCCCGAGCAGGCCGGCGGCGACCATCTTCTTCAGCAGTGGGGCGGGCCGGTACTTGCTGTCGTTGAAGCTCTCGTAGAGCACCTCGACGGACTTCAGGATGGTGTCCAGGCCGATCAGGTCGGCGGTCTCCAGGGGGCCCATCCGGTGGTCGAAACAGGTCTTGAAGATCCGGTCGACGTCGGCCGCGGGCGCCACCCCGTCCTGGACGAGGAAGACGGCCTCGTTGATGGTGAGCATCAGGACACGGTTGGAGACGAAGCCGGGCACGTCCTCGACGACGATGCACTCCTTGCCCATCCCCGCCAGGAAGCGGCGGGCGGTGTCGATCGTCGCGGGCGTGGTGTGGTGGCCGCGGATGACCTCGACCATCGGCTTCATCGGCACCGGGTTCATGAAGTGCATGCCGACGACCCGCTCGGGGCGCGTGGTGACGGAGCCGACGCGCGTGATGGAGATCGCCGAGGTGTTGACGGCGAAGACCACCTCGGGGCGCACGATGGCGTCGATCCGCTCGTAGACCCGCTGCTTGATGTCCCAGTCCTCGGTGACGTTCTCGACCACGAAGTCGGCCTTGGCGAGCAGCTCGTAGTCCGTCGTGAACTCGATCTTCTCGAAGATCGCGGCCGGGTCGACGCCGGCGCCCTTGTTGAACAGGGCCTGGGCGCGCAGGCCGGTGCGCAGTTCGCGGCGCGCGGTGTCCAGGATGTCGTCGCGGACGTCCACGAGGACCACCTGATGGCCGGTCTGCGCGAGGTTCTGTGCGACACCGACGCCCATGACGCCCGCGCCGACCACTCCTACGGTCGTGAATTCCATCTCGTACGACTCCGTTAGCGTGTGCCGCGTACGGCGTAGATGTTGTGGATGTCCGTGCCGACGTACAGCTCGTCCTGTTCGGCGGTGACCGTGAACCCGTGGCCGGTGAGCAGGGCGGCGAGGCGGGCCACCTCACCGTCCGCGTCGTGCACCTCCAGCACCATCTGCTGGATCTTGGGCCAGTCCTCGTCCGCGATGCCGTCGATGACCTGGCGCTCGCTCTTCTGTACGTCGATCTTGATGAGGTCGATGCGCTCGACGCCGTGCTCGCGGATGACGGCGCTGAGCGGGCGCAGGGTGGCGGTGTACTCGATGGCCTCGAAGCGGACGTCGAGCAGGTCCTCGGAGGCGGCCAGCCGGGCCACCTCCTCGTCCGCGTCCGTCTTCTGCTGGTTGGCGATGATGGTGCGCAGGTTGTGCCTCTCCTCCGCCTCGTCGGGGTGGAAGGAGGACATGCCGGAGCTGCGCGGGTAGAAGGTGAAGGCGGCCTTCGACTCGGTGTCGGCGGCACCGACGGCGAGCAGGGTGGCGTCGACGCCGTGTTCGGCGACGTTGCGGCTCAGCAGCTCGAACATCGGCGGGGCGGGCTCGAAGGTGAAGACCCGTACGTCCTTGGCCTCGTAGTGCGAGAACAGCGTGAACAGGCCGATGTTGCCGCCGACGTCGAAGACGGTGGCGCCGTCGGGGATGGTGATGCCGTTCTTGGCATAGGTGCGGTGGTCGAAGATGTCCTCGTAGAAGTGGCGGGTCTCCGCCTCGTTCTGGTGCCAGACCGTCAGGCCGTTCGGCAGCCGGAAGCGGGCCAGGGAGTTGCCGGTGTGCGAGGAGCCCTCGCCGGTGACGTCCAGGGTGCCGCCGGCGCGCAGGGTGTCGATGGCGTCGGCCATGCGGGCGAGGGTGGCCCACTCGTAGATCTCGCGCAGGGACAGCTCCACGCCGAAGGCGCGTTTGACGCGCAGCGCCAGCCGCGTGGCCAGCAGCGAACTGCCGCCGAGCTCGAAGAAGCTGACGTCGTGCGGGAGTTGCTGGTTCTTCAGGATCCGCGCCCAGATGCCGGCCAGCTCCAGCTCGGTGGCGGTGGGAGCGAGGTCCCGCCCGGTCGCGCGGGCGGCGCTCGCGGCGGCGTCGGCGACGATGTCGAGGCCGGCGGCCGGGAAGCCGGTCCAGTCGATGTCGGCGCCCGCGAGCCACAGACGGCCCAGCGCCTTGAGGGCGACGGCGGAGTCCGACTGGCGCTCCAGCGGATGGCGCATGGAAGCGACGATGGTGCCGGCCGCGGTGCCGCGGACCTCGGTGGCGAGGCTGCTGAGGGTCTGGCCGGGCCCCGTCTCCAGGAGCAGCGGGACGCCCGCGAGGTGGCGCAGACCGTTCGCGAAGCGGACGGTGCCCACGAGGTGACGGGCCCAGTAGGCGGGGTCGGTGGCCTGCTCGTCGGTGATGGGCTCACCCGTGACGTTGGAGATGTACGGGATGCGCGGCGGGTTCAGGGTGAAGGTCCGCACCAGCTCGGTGACCCGGTCGGCGATGGGCTCCATCTGCGACGAGTGGAAGGCGTGCGTGGAGCGCACGCGGCGGCTGATCACGCCCCGGCCGGCGAGGGTGCGCTCCAGCGCCTCGACGGCGGGAACGGGACCGGCCAGCACGGAGAACTCCGGGCCGTTGACGGCCGAGAGCGAGATGCCGTCGCCGAGCAGCTCCGCCACCTGCTCCTCGGGGAGCATGACGGCGAGCATGGCGCCCTGCGGCAGCTCCTCGATGAGCGCGGCCCGCCGGGCGACGAGGGTGAGGGCGTCCGGGAGGCTGAGCACACCGGCGAGCGTGGCCGCGACGTACTCGCCGAGGCTGTAGCCGATCATGAGCGAGGGGCGGGCGCCCCAGGACTCCCAGAGGCGGGCGAGCGCGTACTCGACGACGAACAGCGCCGGCTGGGCCAGCCGTGTCGCGTCGAGCCGGCGCTCGCTCTCGCTCCGCGGGCCGTCGTCGCGGCCGAGCATGCGCCGCAGGTCCACGACGGGGGCGGCCGGACCGGACCCGTCGGGCTCCTGCGCGGTGAAGAGGACGTCACGGATGTCCAGGCCGAGTTCGGGGGCGAGCGCCTCGGCACAGTCGTCGACCGTGGTGCGGAAGACGGGGAAGTCGCGGTACAGGTCACGGCCCATGTCCACGTAGTGGTCGCCCAGGCCGGGGAACATGAAGGCGACCGGGGCGGTGGTTGCCGCCTCCTGCGCGCCGATCTCGGTGGCTACGCCGTCGCCGGTGAGGACGGCGCCGCGATGGTCGCCCTCGGTGCTGCCGACGGTGCGGATGGACACCGGTACGTCCTCGCGGGCCGGAGCCTGGGCGAACCGGGCCTTGAGACTGGCGAGTCCTGCGCCGAGGGCGGTTCCGTCGTCGCCGCTGAGCAGAGCCAGGTGCCACAGCACCGGCTGGGACGGCGCGAGCGCCGCCTCGTCGTTCTTCTCCGCGGTGGTGTTCTTGGGGCTCATGCCTCTCCTTGAGGTCGTCGGCCGTCCGGAAAGGGTCGAGCACCCACGACTGCTGCCCCGCTCGCCTTTCGAACTGTCCGTCGTCAGCACACTGTCGGCGCGCCGACTAGAGCCGGGCCGGAACTGCGGTGGACAGCCCCCGGCGGGGCCGGCGGTGGCGGGCCGCTCTCCGGTGGCGCCTGGTCAGTGCTCCTCCGGGCGGCGGTTCGGCGCGGGCAGGACGATGCCGGGCTCCCGCGGCGCCGCCCCGATCAGCGGGCTCCTGGGGCGCAGTGGGGCGAAGGCGTGGTCCAGCACGGTCCGGGTCAGCTCGGCGCCGCGGGTGGCGACGTACCCGTCCGGGCGCACCAGCAGCCAGCAGCCCGGGGCCAGGCCGAGCGCGGCGCGCAGTGCGCCGTCGGGGTCGGCGAGCGGGCCGGGCTCCGCGGGGAGGTGGCCGCCCACCGTCCGCACGGACAGCCACTCGGCGTACTGGACGGCGGCCGTCACGGCCACGCCGACGGGCACGTCACCGGGGCCGGTGCCACCCGCGGCGAGCAGCAGGGACCACCGGGGGTCGCGCAGTTCCCCGTGCAGGGCGCGGCAGCCCGGCGCATCCGGGTCGTGGATCCGGGCGGCGGTGATCCGCTCGCCGGCGACGGGGAGCGGGGTCGCCACGGTCCCGGCCAGCAGCACGGGGCCGATCCCGGCGACGTGTTCGTAGGACTCGACGGTGGTCAGCGAGGACGCGTCGTAGTCGGTGCGCAGCCCGGACAGGCCGCCGAGGAGCCTGCGCTGCACGGTCCGGCGCAGCGCCGGCAGCGCCCACAGGAGAGCGAGGACGACCGACAGTGCGGGCGCCACGAGCAGGCGCCCGGACCGGTGGGCGGAGGCCGGAGTGCGGCGGGAGCGGCGCCGTGCCCGGCCGGCCGGCGCCCGTTCCTGGCCGTAGGTGTCCAGCAGTTCCCGTCCGGCGTGCCCCTGTTCCACCTGGGCGAGCTTCCAGGCCAGGTTGTACGCCTCCTGGACGCCGGTGTTCATGGCGTGCCCGGCGGCTGGGCTGTCCACGGGCGCTGCGTTCCCGGCCAGGAAGACCCGGCCCTCCCCCATGCGCGGCACCGTCGAGCGCCGCGCGGCGCAGACGGACGTCCACGAGGTCCGGGTCCAGTGCAGGGTGTCGGGCGGCAGGCCGGTCCCGGCCGGCGCGTCGGCCAACATCCACCGCCCGCCGGTCTCGTCGAGCAGGTCCAGGCCGAGCAGCTCGCGCACGGTGCCGTGGCCGCCGTCGCACCCGATCAGCCACGGGCTGTCAGCGCTGCGCTCGACCCCGTCGGCCCCGGTCAGACGCAGGCGCACGCCGTCCGGGTCCTGCTCGACGCCGGTCAGGCGCACGCCCCACTCGGTCTCGACGCCGAGCCGGGCCACCGCCGCGCGCAGCACGTCCTCGGTCTC
>NZ_JBEXOS010000077.1:0-36417 GCF_040611655.1 Streptomyces sp. NPDC006552 | reverse complement strand
CCGCGAACAGGCCGCCCTCGACGACTTCCGCGACTCCGCCCCGGCCGCGTCCGTCTCCGCGTACGACGCCACCGTCACCGGGCCCGACGTCTCGACTTGCGGCTCGACGTGGCCGCCGGACGCGACGCGGGCGCCCGGCTGCTCGGCCTCGCCGACCGACCCACGGCCGTCTTCTGCGCCAACGACCTGCTCGCCCTGGGCGTGCTCCAAGCCCTGTACGCGGCCGGAGTGAAGGTCCCCGACGCCATCTCCATCGTCGGCTACGACGACATCGAGTTCGCGGCGGCCGCCACGGTCCCGCTCACCTCGGTGCGCCGGCCCGCCCACACCCTGGGGACCGTCGCGGCGCAGCTGCTGCTCCAAGAGACGGGCGAGCACGCCGCCGGGCACCGCCACCAACGGGTCGTGCTCCGGCCCGAGCTGGTGGTCCGCGGATCGAGCAGGGCGCTGCCCGGGGCCTGACGGAAGACGCGGAGCGGGCCCCGTACCGCGTCTCCCGGCGGGCGTCAGCGCACCGTGCTGGTCAGCCGGTACCGTCCGGCCGGCAGCCGGTAGGTGGCCGTGCCGTCCGCGAAGCCCACGAACCGCACCCCGGCCACCGAGGCCAGCGGCGTCCGCCCCTCGCGCACCGCGGACGCCGACACCGCCGGCAGGCTCAGGGCCGCCTCGCTGTTCGCCGGGACCACCGCCTCGTACGTCAGCTTCCCGTCCCCGGCCAGGGACCACGCGCTCGTGATCTCGCCGTACGGGGACAGGTGGCGGCCCGTGACCCGGGTGATCGCGCCGGTCGGGTCCAGGTGCGGCTGGAGACGGAACCGCCGGAAGCCGGGGTGCTCCGGATCGCGGGCGATCCTCGCCATGTAGGCGTACATCCACTCCGCGATCGCGCCGTAGGAGTAGTGGTTGAAGGAGTTCATCTCCACGGGGCCGAAACCGTCCTCCTTCGAGTACGAGTTCCACCTCTCCCACACCGTGGTGGCGCCGTTCTCCACGGAGTACAGCCACGACGGCATGGCGTTCTGGTGGAGCAGCTTGTACGCGAGGTCGGCGCGGCCCTCGTCGGTGAGGACGGGCGCCAGCACGTTCACGCCGAGGAAGCCGACGGAGAGCGTGTTCTGCGCGTACCGCACACGGGCGCTGTCCGGGTGGGCCGCCTTGTACGCCGCGTCGTTGCCGATGTTCTCCGCCAACAGGGCGACCAGAGCCCGGCGTTGCGCCTGCGTGTCGTAGAAGCCGAGCTTGAGGACCCACAGCAGCGCGGACTGGCTGTCGTCCTCCGGCTCGCCGCCCATGCCGGGCTTGCCGCCGAGGCTGGAGCGCACCGTGATCCGGTCCCCGTCGGTCTCGACGTACTTCGTCATGAACGCGCGCCTGATCCGGGTGAAGAGGCCGTCGTAGTCCTCGGCCTCGGCGGCGCGCCCGGTGGCCCGCGCCATCTGTGCCATCAACCGGACGCTGTAGGCGTAGTAGACGTCGCTCATCAGCTGGGTGCCGGTGTTCTGGAACGCCAGCCAGTCGGCGAAGATCGCGCCCTGCCCCGCGTACGTGTCACCGCCCTTGCGCCGGATCCAGTCGATGTAGCGGACCATCGCGTCCCAGCTGCGGTCGACAAGGGTGCGGTCGCCGCTCATCTGCCACACCGTCCACGGCACGATCACGCCGCAGTCCGCCCACCCGCTGCACGGGGCCGCCGCGTTGTACCGGTTGCCCGGCGCCACCGCGGTGAACTGGGCGCCGTCCACGCCGTAGATCCGCTGTGACTCGACGAGGACGGACTCGAAGTGGCTGAGGAAGGCGACGGCGTCCGTGTTGTAGAGGCCGGTGTTCGAGAAGACCTGGGTGTCACCGGTCCAGCCGAGCCGCTCGTCGCGCTGCGGGCAGTCGGTCGGCACCCACAGGTAGTTGCCGCGCTGACCCCACCGCACGTTGCTGAACAGCTGGTTGACGGCGTCGTCGTCGGTGGTGACGCTGCCGGTGTCCCGGAGCGCGGAGGTGGCGACCTTGCCGGTGAGACCGGAGACGGTGACCTCGGCGCCGGGCGTCGTCACCTGGACCGACACGTAGCGGAAGCCGTAGAACGTGAGCGAGTCCTGATGCGTCTCGCCGTCCGCCGCGCCCCGCAGGACATACGTGCTCGTCGCCTTGGCGCTGCGCAGATTGGCCCGGTACAGCGAGCCCACCGGGCCGTCGGCGCCCGCGCTGTCGTCGTTGAGCATCTCGCCGAACCGCACGACGACCTCGGCGCCGGCCGGCCCGCGCAGCGTGTAGCGGGGGACACCGACCATGTTCTGGCCGAGGTCGAAGACGGCCGTGTCACCGGGGCGCAGGGTGACCGGGCCGGGCGCGTCCTTCGTCGAGCGGATCTCGTCGGGCACGATCCGGCCCTTGCCGTCGGCGCTCGACGACGCGCCCGTGACCTCGCGGTAGACCGTGACGGAGCGCGGGCGCCGGTCCCACTTCTCCATCAGCCGGGCCGACTCGCCCGGGTACGCGGTCAGTTTCGCGCCGGGGAACGTCCCGTCGTAGCCGGACTCCTCGACCTCCGCCCAGCCCGCGGTGGAGAACCCGCCGGCCGTCCAGCCGTCCAGTTCCTTGCGCGCGTCGTACGTCTGCCCGTCGTAGATGTCGTCGGCGCGGTACGGCCCGGTGTCGGTGGCGCGCCAGCCGCCGCCCGGCTCCGTGACGACGGACTGGGTGCTGCCGTCGGCGTAGCGGACCAGCAGCTTCGCCTTCAGGCAGAGGGCGTTGCCGTCCTTGGAGTAGTACGTGCTGCCCTCGGAGATCCTGCCGTTGTACCAGCCGTTGCCGAGGACCGCGGCGAGCGTGACCGACCGGCCGCGCGCGACGCTCCGCGTGACGTCGTACGTCAGGTAGTTCACGGTCATGTCGTAGTTGGTCCAGCCCGGCGTCAGCAGCTCGACGGTCCGGCCCCCGTCCTGCGGGACGGTGACGCGCTCACCGTTCACGTACGCCTCGTAGACGCCGAGCGCGCTCACGTACAGGCGGGCCTCGCTGACCCGGCCCGTGCGCAGCGGCGTCTCGCAGCGCAGCAGCGGCGCGCCCGCGGAGTTCGGCGCCTTGCCCTGCATGGTGATCCACCGAGCACCGTCCCAGCCGGTGACGCCGTCCGTGGAGAGCAGGGCCGTCTCGAACGACGCGGTGGCCGCGGTGCCGAGCGGCCGTCCCGTGCCGTCCCAGACCGAGACCGTCCAGAAGTACCGGGTGGAGGGCTTCAGCCGGGGCCCGTCGTACAGCACGGCCACGGAGTCGCCCGACGCCACCCGGCCGCTGTCCCAGACATCGGCGCGCGACCGGGCCAGGCGGGCGGGCGAGGACGCCACCCGGATGCGGTACGCGCCCTGCGTGAGCCCGCGCCGCGCCGAGCCGAGGCGCCAGCCGAAGCGCGGCCGGGCGGCGTCCGTGCCGAGCGGCTGCTCCCGGTGCTCGACGGTCAGCCCGGTGACGGAGCCGGCGGCGCGCGCCGGGGCGGGCGCCGCCTCGGCCGCCGCGGCGGTCCCGAACGTGTCGGCGGCGGCCACGACGGGCACGGCGCCCGCGGTCGCGGCCAGGACGGTCCTGCGGCGGATCTCGCTGCTCATCTGTCAGGTTCCCTTCGACGGTGAAGGTGCTCGGCCCCGTTGAACGGTTCAAACGATTCAATGTGGGGTGGGGGAACCTATGTGCAGCGCTGCCCGGTGGCAAGAGGCTTGCACTATGCGGACAGACGCTGTCGGCTCGGCTCGTGGTCGGCGCGGCGCGTATCCCGTTTCTGGTGTCGTGACACGAAACGATTCAACCGATCGCGACCGTACCTGCCGTGCCGCGGTGCCCTGCTCGCCGGAGCGTCCGGCCGGTCGGACGGCGGTGGCGCGGGCCCCCGTAGACTCCCCCTGCCGCACCCGCTCACCTGGAGGTCCACACCCGATGGCACAGACCGTGGGGATCAAGGACGTCGCCCGCGTCGCCGGGGTCTCCGTGGGGACGGTCTCGAACGTGATCAACCGGCCCACGACCGTCGCCGACGAGACCCGGGCCCGCGTCCTCGCCGCCATCGACCGGCTCGGTTACGTGCGCAGCGAGTCCGCCCGGCAGCTGCGGGCGGGGCGCAGCCGCATCATGGGCCTGCTCGTCCTGGACATGGGCAACCCGTTCTTCGTGGACGTCGCGCGCGGCGCCGAGCGGGCCGCGCGCGACGCGGGGCTCGGCGTCATGGTCTGCAACAGCGCCCAGAGCGCCTCGGAAGAGGCCGAGTACCTCTCGCTCTTCGCCGAACAAAGAGTGCGCGGCGTCCTGCTCACCCCCGCCGAGGCGACCGGCCGCACCGTCGAGGCGTTCCGGCGCCACGACATCCCCTTCGTCCTCGTCGACCGCGTCGCCGAGGGCGCCACCGAATGCTCGGTCTCCGTCGACGACGTCAACGGCGGCGCGCTCGCCGTGCGCCACCTCGTCGACGCCGGACACCGCCGCATCGCCTACGTCAGCGGCCCGCCCGCCCTCAACCAGGTCGAGGACCGCCGCCAGGGCGCCCTGCGCGCGCTGGCCGAGGCCGGCCTGCCCGCGTCCGCCCTGCACGAACTGCCCACCGAGCGGCTCGACGTCGCCGCCGGACGCGACGCCGGAGCCCGCCTGCTCGGCCTCGCCGACAGGCCCAGCGCCGTGTTCTGCGCCAACGACCTGCTCGCCCTCGGCGTCCTGCAGTCCATGTACGCGGCCGGGGTCCGGGTCCCCGGGGACGTCGCGATCGTCGGCTACGACGACATCGAGTTCGCGGCCGCCGCGGCGGTCCCGCTCACCTCTGTGCGCCAGCCGGCCGTCACCATGGGCGCGCTCGCCGCGGGCCTCCTCCTGGAGGAGATCGACGCCGCCGACCACCCGGGCACCGCGCACGAGCACCGCCGCGTCGTGCTCCAGCCCGAACTCGTCGTCCGCGGCTCCAGCCTGGGCCCGCGCTGACCGCCGCCGCACATGTGTGCTGAACTGGGCCGCGGCCCGGTGCGTCCGCAATCCTGGCCGCCCGCACCGTATGCAGAACTGCCGCACAGGAGCCGCCGTGAGCGCCGTCAGCTACCGCCAGCCCGGGGTCGTCCTCACCGACCGCCGCTTCTCCGTCCCCCTGGACCACGCCCGGCCGGACGGCGAACGGATCGAGCTGTACGCGCGCGAGGCCGTCGCCGCGGGCCGCGAGGGCGAGGACCTGCCCTGGCTGCTCTACCTCCAGGGCGGCCCCGGCTTCGGCGCCAACCGGTTCTCGGGCACGCAGGCCTGGCTCGGCCGCGCGCTGCGGGACCACCGTGTCCTCCTGCTCGACCAGCGCGGCACCGGCGCCTCCACCCCGGTCAACCGGCAGACGCTCCCGCTGCGCGGCGACGCCACCGCCCAGGCCGACCACCTCGCCCACTTCCGGGCCGACGGAATCGTCCGCGACTGCGAACTGATCCGCCACGTGGTCACCGGCGGCGCCCCCTGGACGATCCTCGGGCAGAGCTTCGGCGGTTTCTGCGCCACCCACTACCTCTCGACCGCGCCCGAGGGCCTCACGGCGGCGCTCGTCACCGGCGGCCTGCCCACCCTGGACGGCCACGCCGACGACGTGTACCGCGCCGCCTACCCGCGCGTCGAACGCAAGGTCCGCGCGCACTACGCCCGCTACCCGATGGACGTCGCCCGGGCCCGGGAGATCGCCGCGTACGTCCTCGAACACGAGCCGGTCCTGCCGAACGGCTACCGCCTCACCCTGGAGGCGTTCCAGTCGCTGGGCATCTGGCTCGGCGCCGGCGACGGCAGCGACCGGCTGCACTACCTGCTGGAGGACGCCTTCGTGCCGACCCCGGGCGGGCGCGCGCTGTCGGACGCCTTCCAGGAGCAGGTGGCCGCCGCCCTGTCGTACGCGGGCCACCCGATCTACGCGCTGCTGCACGAGGCGATCTACGCGCAGGACGGCCGCGCCACGAACTGGTCGGCGGAGCGGGTGCGCGGCGAGTTCCCGCAGTTCGACGGCGAGAAGGCGCTCGCCTCCGGCACGGCCCTGCTGTTCACCGGCGAGTCCGTCCACCCCTGGCAGTTCGCGTGCGATCCCGCCCTGCGGCCGCTGCGGGACGTCGCCGAGGACCTGGCCGCGCGCACGGACTGGGCGCCGCTGTACGACGCGACCCGGCTCGCGGCCAACGAGGTCCCGGTGGCGGCCGCCGTCTACCACGACGACATGTACGTCGACACCGGCCACGCCCTGCGCACGGCCGCGTCGATCCGGGGGCTGCGCCCCTGGGTGACGAACGAGTTCGAGCACGACGGGCTGCGGGCGGGCGGCCCGCGCGTCCTGGACCGGCTGCTCGCCATGGTGCGCGGCGAGGTGTGACGGGCCCGGCGCGACCAGCGGATTGTGCGAGACTTCGGGCGTGGACACCGCCAAGCTCGAACTCGCCGCCCAGCGCTACCGGGAAGCCGAAGAGGCGCTCGAAGGCGCCCGCCTCGACCTCCAGGCCGAAGCCGTCGCGGCCCTGCGCCAGGACGGCGTCCGGCCGGACGACCAGGCGGAGGTGGCCCGGATCACCGGCTGGGACCAGAGCGACCTGCTGCGTCTCGTGGAAGGTACCCCCGACGGGCCGCGCCGATGATGGCACGCTCCAAGCTGATCCAGGAGCTGCGGCGCGGCGGCCACACCGCCGCGTCCGCCGCGCTCCTCGTCGAGGACTACGCCCATCAACTGGCCGTGGAGCTGCGGGAAGCGGGGCAGCGCGAGGCCGCGGGGCTCATCGACCCCCGCGCGGGCCGCTGCACCTGCGGCGCTCCCGCGGGCGGGGACGAGGAGAGCGAGGAGACCCGCCGGTACTGGTACCACGCCCGGTCGTGCCCGCTGGGCTCGGCGTAGCCGTAGCCGTAGCGGTCGGGCGCGGTCAGCCGGTCCCCGGTCCAGCCGGTGGCCGCCACCACCGCGCGGGCGAGGTCGACGACGCTCCGTCCGTCCGTCGCCACCCGCACCGTCCCCGGCGCGGACCGCTGGTCCGGCAGGCGCGCATTGCGGAGACCGGCCGCCAGCTCGTGTTCCAGCTCGGAGCCGCGTTCGCGGCCGGTCAGGCGCGTGCGGGCGGTCGCGTCGGTGGCGGTGAGCAGAACCCTGGTGATCCGGACCGCCGGCCCCATGGCGCGCTCGAACATGCCGGTCGCCTCGGGCAGGACGCTCGCGGTGTTCGTGTAGACCAGCCGGCGGCAGCCCCGCTCGGCGAAGTTGCCCCAGACGGCCGTCAGATTCCGCTCGGTCATCTCCGTGCGGCGCGGATCACCCGCGGGCGCCGGATGGATCTGCCCCATGAAGTCGCCCTCGACCACCGCATGAGGCACGCTCGCGGTGCGCAGGAGCACCGAGACCTCCCACGCCACAGTGGTCTTGCCGACCCCGGCCCGGCCACCGAGAAGAAGTACGCCCGCCTCGTCCATGGACGCAGAGTGCCAGGTGAGAGCCCCGGCACACGAAAGCATTTCCGGCCCGCCCCGAAAAGAGCGGCGGGGCGGGCGCCCGGCCGATGGCCCGACGCGGTCAACGGGCGGGCGCGCGGCGCACTATCGTGGCCTGATGGTTGCCGAGCTGATCCGTATCGTCTCCCGGTCCTCCCCGATGGCGCTGGCCCAGGTGGAGCGCGTCCGCGCCGAACTCGCCGCGCTCCACCCGGGCATCCGTACCGAGGTCGTCCCCGTCACCACCAGCGGCGACAAGTGGATGGGGGATCTCGCCGCGCTCGGCGGCAAGGGCGCCTTCACCAAAGAGGTCGACCAGGCGCTGCTCGACGGAGACGCCGACCTCGCCGTGCACTGCCTCAAGGACATCCCGGCCGACCGCCCGCTGCCCGAAGGGTGCACGTTCGGGGCCTACTTGGAGCGTGACGACGTACGCGACGCGCTGATCGACCCGCAGGGGCGGCGGCTGGACGAACTGCCCGAGGGCACCCGCATCGGCACCTCCTCCGTCCGCCGGGTGGCGCAACTGGCCGCCACGCACCCGCACCTGACCTGTGTGCCGATGCGCGGCAACGCCAACCGCAGGCTGGAGAAGCTCGCCGCGGGCGACGCGGACGCGCTGCTGCTCGCCGTCTCCGGCCTGGAGCGGATCGGGCGCCCCGACCTCATGACGGACGTACTGTCGCCGGAGTCGATGTGCCCGCCGATCGGTGCCGGCATCCTGGCGCTGCAGTGCCGCGCCGACGACGAGGCGACTCTCGACGCGGTCCGCGGGCTCGGCCACCGGGACACCTGGCGCGAGGCGACCGCCGAGCGGATGTTCCTGCACGTGCTCCAGGGCCACTGCAACTCGCCGGTCGCCGGGTACGCGCGCGCCGAGCGCAGCGGTGATCTGTCGCTGCGGGCCTGCGTGTTCACCCCGGACGGCAAGCGCGTGCTGAACGCCCAGGAGTGGGCCGGGCCGTTGGACCCCGCGACGCTGGGCATGTCCGTGGCGGTGGCGCTGCTGCGCCAGGGGGCGCGGGAGCTGATCGACGGCATCGCGCACTGAGGCGGGCCGGGCGGGGCCCGCACGCGAGGGCGGTGCCGCTTGGCTGCCGGGCCGCACCGTCCGGCGCCCGCGCGCTCATCGGTCCGTGCGGGCGACAGGTCCGCCCGGTGGCCGGGCCTGTTCCTGCGCGGGGGAGCGGGCCGTGTCCCGGGTCCGCGAGGGCAGGCCGCGCGCGGCCACCGCGCCGACGCAGGTCACGAGCGCCAGGACGGTCAGCGTCGGGCCCAGCGCGCGAGGGAGGCCGTGGCCGGCGGCGAGCAGCGTCGTACTGAGCGCCACGCCGAGCGTCGGTCCCACGTTCATCGCCGTCTGCTGGAGCCCGCCCGCCACCCCGGCGTCGGCCACCGCGGCCCGGCGCACGAGCGCCTCCGTCGCACTGACCATGACGGCGCCGAAACCCGCCCCCACGGCGACGGCGCATGCCCCCACCGCCGGTGCCGTGGCCGTGCCGTCGAGGCGGCCGAAGGCGAAGACGCCGAGCGCCAGCAGGACCATGCCCGCACCGGTCGTCACCCGCGCCCCGTGCCGCCGCAGCAGCACCGCGCCGAGCGGCGCCGCCAGGACCATGCACAGCGCGGCGGGCAGCAGGTACAGGGCCGTGCCGAGGGCGTCGAGCCCGAGGACGTCCTGGAGGAAGTACGACGCCACGAACAGCGTGCCGAACAGGGCGGCCGAGGCGGTCAGCAGGGTGCACAGGGCCGCCACGACCACCGGCGAGGCCACGACGGACAGGGGCAGCAGCGGGCTCGGCGTGCGCCGCTCGTGCCGCACCAGCGCGGTGGCCGCGACGCCCCCGGCGGCCGCCGCGAGGACCGTGTACGCGGATCCGCCCCGGTCGGAGAGGGTGACGAGCGCCGTGACCAGGCAGGCCAGCGCGGCGCCGAGCAGCACCACCCCGCCCGGGTCCAGGCCGGGCGCTGCCCCCGGCGCCGCCGACGGCTCCGGTTCCTTCACCCGCAGGACCAGCAGCGCGATCACCACGGCGGGCACCACCCCGAGGAAGAAGACGGAACGCCAGCCGAACCGGTCCGTCAGAACGCCGCCGACCAGGGGTCCGGCGGCCGCCGCCACGCCGATCGCGCTTGTGCGCAGCGCGATCGGCATGCCCAGCCTCTCCGGCGGATACGCGGCCCGCAGCATGCCGAGCGTGGCCGGTTGCAGCAGCGCGCCGCACCCGCCCTGGACGACGCGGAGCGCGATCACCCAGCCGATGCCCGGCGCCCAGCCGATCCCCGCCGACGCTGCCGCGAACCCGAGCATGCCGAGGGCGAAGAGCCGCCGGTGCCCGTACCGGTCGCCGAGCCGCCCCGCGAAGACCAACAGGCTCGCCACGGCGATCAGATAGGCCGTACTCGTCCACTGGGCCTCGGTGAGCGAGGCGCCCAGATCGTGCTGGAGCGCGGGCCGGGCGACGGTCAGGACCGTCCCGTCGAGGGCGACGAGGACGGCCCCGACGACGCTGCCGGCCAGCGTGACGCGGCGCAGCGACAGCACGCTCACGGCGCCACCGGGCCCAGGTGGGCGTCGAGCACCCTGGTGATCAGCGGCTCGACGGCGTCGTGCCCGACGGCGAGCGGGAGGCTTCCCCAGACCCACAACTGCGCGACACCGTGCAGATTCGCCCACAGCGCACCGGCCGCTAACGCCGGCTCGGCCTCAGGCCGCACGGCGGCGACCAGCTCCGTCAGCATCCCGAAGAGCGGCAGGCTGGTCTCCCGCAGCCCCAAGGTGCCGCTCTCCAGCAGGTCGTGACGGAACATCAGCTCGTACATGCCGCGATGGTGCGCCGCGAAGTCGAGATAGACACGGGCGAGCGCGGCGAGCCGTGCGCGGGGGTCCTGCGGTGCGTCGGATCCGCTGCCCTGCCCCGCCTGAGCCACTCGCGCCCCGAGGTCGGCGAAGCCACGCCGCGCGATGGCCGACAGCAGTTCCAGGTGGGTCGGGAAGTAGCGGCGGGGCGCGCCGTGCGAGACGCCGGCCGCGCGGGCGATCTCCCGCAGGCTCAGGGCCGCGGCGCCCTGCGCGTCGACGAGGGCCACGCCGGTGTCGATGAGGCGGTCCCGCAGGTTTCGGCCAGTGCTGTCCGTCTGCATAGACACTGTCTACCGCACTGCCGTAGACAGCGTCTACTCCCACTGCGTGCCGGAGCGGGCCACGGCGCGCTCGCCCTCCGGTGAGAAGACTCCGCTCCGGCGCCGCGCCGCCTCCCGCGCCAGGTCGGCGTGGAGCAGTTCGGCGTTGAGGGTGGCGCCGGCCCGGTACCCGGCGCTCGCCGCGTTCACCACCTGCTCGGCGGGGCCCGTCGCGTTGCCCACGGCCCAGACCCCCGCCACGCTGGTCAGCCCCGTCGGGTCCACGTCGACGAAGGGTCCGGCCGGGGTCTCCTTCGTGCGCGCTCCGAGGGCGGTGAGCAGCGAGTCGCCCGGGACCATGCGCGGCGGCACCACGAAGACGCCGCGCGCGAACTCCCGCCCGTCGGCCAGCCGCACCCCGGTCAGCGCGTCGTCGGTGACGACCAGTGCGTCGAGCTTGCCGCTCACCACGCTGACCCCGGCCGCCGCCAGCAACTGCCAATCTTCGTCCGGCAGTTCGTCCTCGTCGGCGCCGTTCAGGAAGAGGCTCACGTCGGCCGACAGCTGGCGGAACAGGAGAGCCTGGTGGATGCCGGACGCCGGGGTGTACAGCACGCCGATCGCCCGGTCGCGGACCTCCCAGCCGTGGCAGTACGGGCAGTGGATCACGTCCTTGCCCCACCGCTCGGCCACGCCGGGCAGGTCGGGCAGCTCGTCCACCAGGCCGGTGGCGACCACGAGCCGGCGCGCGTGCACCCGGCCGCCGCCCGCCAGCGTGACGCCGAACCCGTCGGGCCCGACGGCCCCGGCCGGCTCCGCCGCCGTCACCCGGTCGCGGACCAGCTCGACGCCGTACGCGGCCACCTCGCGGCGCACCTCGGCCAGGAACGCGTCCGGGGCCATGCCGTCCCGCGACGGGTATCCGTGCATGTGCGCGGCCGGCGCGTTGCGCGGCTCGCCCGCGTCGACCACGAGCACCGAGCGGCGCGAGCGGCCCAGGATCAGCGCGGCCGACAGGCCCGCCGTCCCCCCGCCGACGACCACGACGTCGTACGTGTCCTTGCTGTACTGCTGCTTGCCCATGACGGCCCTCGCTTCCGGCGTCGGATGCCGTGGCCGGCTCCGTGATGTCGAAGGTGCACCCGGCTCTCCGGTATTGACAAAAAGAGTTGCCGAAACTGCAATGGGGTCATGACGCGGCAAGCACACGAAGGCGAGGACGGGCCGCCCGAGGCGAGCATGGACGCCGTGCTCGGCGGCGTCGGGCCGCGCCTGCGCGCCCTGCGCAAGGAGCGCGGC
Organism: Streptomyces sp. NPDC006552; assembly: GCF_040611655.1. Lineage (NCBI taxonomy): Bacteria > Bacillati > Actinomycetota > Actinomycetes > Kitasatosporales > Streptomycetaceae > Streptomyces > Streptomyces sp. NPDC006552. The sequence goes on along the minus strand of NZ_JBEXOS010000077.1, from coordinate 24,543 downwards.
GCCACGCTCTCCGGGCTCTCCGAGACCACCGGCATCTCCGTCAGCACCCTCTCCCGGCTGGAATCGGGGCTGCGCAAACCGAGCCTGGAGCTGCTCCTGCCGATCGCCCGCGCCCATCAGGTGCCGCTCGACGAGCTGGTCGGCGCGCCACCGGTCGGCGACCCGCGGGTCCGGCTGAAGCCGATCCGGCACTTCGGCCGCACGATGATCCCGCTCACCCGGCAGCCCGGCGGACTCCAGGCGTACAAGGTGATCGAGCCGGTCCGGCAGCTGGAGCCGGACCCGCGCTCGCACGAGGGTTACGAGTGGCTGTACATGCTCTCCGGCAAACTGCGCCTGGTGCTCGGTGACCACGACGTGATCCTCGGCCCCGGCGAGGCCGCCGAGTTCGACACCCGGGTCCCGCACTGGTTCGGGTCGACCGGGGAGGGCCCCGCCGAGTTCCTCAGCCTGTTCGGGCCGCAGGGGGAGCGGATGCACGTACGGGCGCGGCCCGCGCGCGGCGAGAGCTGACCGGGGCCGCCGGGCGGGCCGGGCGGCGCGGAACCATTCACAGGACGGCAAGCGACCGCTTAGTATGCGCGGGAAGCCGGTAGCGCCCGCCGCAGCGGCGGCGCCGTCGCAGCAGTCCCGACACAGCAGTCCGTGGAGGCCCCGCATGCAGGCATGGCAAGTGCACGAGAACGGCGAGCCGAGCGAGGTGATGCGCCTCGAAGAGGTGGCGCGCCCCGTGCCCGGCGAGGGGCAGGTACTGCTCAAGGTGCGCGCCGCGGACATCAACTTCCCCGACGCGCTGCTGTGCAAGGGCCAGTACCAGGTCAGGCCGCCGCTGCCGTTCACGCCCGGCGTCGAGATCTGCGGCGAGACCGAGGACGGACGCCGCGTCATCGCCACCCCCGCGCTGCCGCACGGCGGACTCGCCGAGTACGTCGTCGCCGACGCCCGCGCCCTGCTGCCCGCGCCGGACGCCCTGGACGACGCCGAGGCGGCCGCGCTCCACGTCGGCTACCAGACCGGCTGGTTCGGCCTCCACCGGCGCGCGCGGCTCCAGGCGGGCGAGACCCTCCTCGTGCACGCCGCCGCGGGCGGGGTCGGCAGCGCCGCCGTCCAGCTCGGCAAGGCCGCGGGCGCCCGGGTCATCGGCGTCGTCGGCGGCCCCGAGAAGGCCGGGACGGCCCGGGAGCTCGGCTGTGACGTGGTCGTCGACCGGCGCAGCGAGGACGTGATCGCCGCCGTCAAGGAAGCCACCGGCGGCCACGGCGCCGATGTCGTCTACGACCCGGTGGGCGGCGACGCGTACGCCCAGTCCGCGAAGACCGTCGCCTTCGAGGGCCGGATCATCGTGGTCGGCTTCGCCAGCGGCACCATCCCGAGCCCCGCCCTCAACCACGCCCTGGTCAAGAACTACACGATCATGGGCCTGCACTGGGGCCTGTACGCCACCAAGAACCCCAAGCTGATCGCGGACTGCCACGAGCAGCTCACCGAACTCGCCGCCCGCGGCGCCGTCAAGCCGCTGGTCAGCGAGCGCGTCGACCTGAGCGAGGCGGCGCACGCCGTGCAGCGCGTCGCCGACGGCGTCACCACGGGCCGCGTCGTCGTCGTCCCCGGCCTCGACGCGCGTACCGCAGGAGGCGCCGCATGAGCGTCGACGCCGCGCAGCTGCGCACCCTCACCCAGGAGTTCCTGGCCGCGCACCCGCCCGCCACCACGCCGCGCGCCGACTTCCTCAGCGCCCGCTTCGACGCCGGACTCGCCTGGGTCCACTACCCGCAGGGGCTCGGCGGGCTCGACGCGCCGCGCGCGCTCCAGGCCGTCGTCGACGCCGAACTGGAGGCGGCGGGCGCCCCCGACAACGCCCCCCGGCGCAACGGCATCGGCCTCGGCATGGCCGCGCCGACCGTCCTGCACCACGGCACCGACGAGCAGAAGCGGCGCTTCCTCAAGCCGCTCTGGGTCGGCGACGAGATCTGGTGCCAGCTGTTCAGCGAGCCCGGCGCCGGATCGGACCTCGCCGCGCTCGGCACCCGCGCCGTCCGCGACGGTGACACCTGGATCGTCAACGGGCAGAAGGTGTGGACGTCCGGCGCGCACAACGCCCGGTTCGCGATCCTCATCGCCCGCACCGACCCGGACGCGCCCAAGCACCGCGGCATCACCTACTTCGTCTGCGACATGAGTGACCCGGGCGTCGACGTGCGCCCGCTGCGCCAGATCACCGGCGAGGCCGAGTTCAACGAGGTCTTCCTCAGCGACGTCCGCATCCCCGACGCCCACCGCCTCGGCGAGGTCGGAGACGGCTGGAAGGTCGCCCAGACCACCCTCAACAACGAGCGCGTCGCCATCGGCGGCATGCGGCTGCCCCGCGAGGGCGGGCTCATCGGCATCGTCGCCAAGACCTGGCGCGAGCGCCCCGAACTGCGCACCACCGACCTGCACCAGCGGCTGGTCACGCTCTGGGTAGACGCCGAGGTCGCCCGCCTCACCGGCGAGCGGCTGCGCCAGCAGCTCGTCGCGGGACACCCCGGCCCCGAGGGCGCGGGCATGAAGCTCGGCTTCGCCCGCCTCAACCAGGAGATCAGCGGCCTGGAGGTCGAACTCCTGGGCGAGGAAGGCCTGTTGTACGACGACTGGACCCTGCGCAGGCCCGAGATCGTCGACTTCGCGGGCCGCGAGGCCGGATACCGCTACCTGCGGGCCAAGGGCAACAGCATCGAGGGCGGGACGAGCGAGGTCCTGCTGAACATCGTCGCCGAGCGCGTCCTGGGCCTGCCGCCCGAGCCCCGCACCGACAAGGACGTCGCCTGGAAGGACCTGGCCCGATGAGCGCACAGCCCGATCTGCTGTACTCCGAGGAAGAGGAAGCGCTGCGCGCGGCCGTCCGCGATCTGCTCGCCGACCACTGCGACGCCACCGCCGTGCTCGCCCGCGTCGAGTCCGGCGTGCCCCACGACCGCGCCCTGTGGAAGAACCTCGCCGAGACCATGGGCCTCGCCGGACTCCTCGTCCCCGAGGACCTGGGCGGCCAGGGCGCCTCGCACCGCGAAGCCGCCGTCGTCTGCGAGGAGCTGGGCCGCGCCGTGGCGCCGCTGCCGTACCTCACCAGCGCCGTCATCGCGACCGAGGTGCTGCTCGGCTGCGCCGGCGACGAGGCGCGCACGCTGCTCGCCGCCCTCGCCGGCGGCCACACCGTCGCCGCGCTCGCCGTACCGCTGTCGGCCGGGCCGGGGCAGGGCCTGGCGGGGGGCGTACGGGCCACCGGGGGAGCGGTGAGCGGGCGCGTCACCGCCGTCGCCGACGCGGCCGCCGCCGACGTCTTCCTCGTCCCCACGGCCGCCGGCCTGTTCGCCGTGGACGCCACGGCCGACGGTGTCACCGTCGAGCCGCAGACCTCCTTCGACCGGACCCGCCCGCTGGCCGCCGTCACCTTCGACGGCGCGGCCGGACGCCTCCTCGCCGACGACGCCGCGGCCCCCGTGCGCCGGGGCCTGCGCGCCGGCGCGGGGCTGCTGGTCTCCGAGCAACTGGGCCTGGCCGACTGGCTGTTGACGGAGACCGTCCGCTACACGCGCGAGCGCCACCAGTTCAACCGGCCCGTCGGTTCCTTCCAGGCGCTCAAGCACCGCCTCGCGCGGCTGTGGCTGGAGGTGGTCAACACCCGCGCCGTCGCCCGGAACGCGGCCGACGCGCTCGCCACCGGCAGTGACGACACCGACGTGGCGGTCGCCGTCGCCCAGGCGTTCGCGGCCCCCGTCGCGGTACGGGCCGCCGAGGAGGCGCTCCAGCTGCACGGCGGCATCGGCATGACCTGGGAGCACCCGATCCACCTCTACCTCAAACGCGCCAAGGCCGACGCGATCGCCCTCGGCACCGCGGGCCACCACCGGTCGGAACTGGCCGAGCTGATCGACCTCCAGGCATCCTGAGCGACACCCTGGACGTCCAGAGGGCAGCGGTCGACGCACCGGAGACCGCTGCCCGCCCTGGACAACTCCTCCGGTGCCGTGTTCCTTTGATCCGCATGACATCCGTGATCAGACACGTGACCCTCGACTGTGCCGACCCCTACACCCTCGCCGGTTTCTGGGCCGAGGTGCTCGGCGGCACTCTCGCGGACGACGACAACCCGGGCGACCCGGAGGCCACGGTGGCAAGCGCCGCCGTTCAGCTGCTGTTCGTCCGCGTCGACGACGCCAGGAAGGTCAAGAACCGGGTGCACCTGGACCTGCAGCCGCAGGATGTCACCCGGGAGGAGGAGGTGGAGCGGCTGCTCGCCCTCGGAGCCACCCTGCACGAGGACCACCGGCGCGCGGACGGGCGGGGCTGGGTCACCCTCCTCGACCCGGAGGGCAACGAGTTCTGCGTCGAGCGGAGCGCCGCCGAGCGTGCCGGGTGACGCCCGCGCACGCCTGACCCGGCGGTGAACCGGGGGCGGCGGTCCGGCCAACTCCCGCCGTGACCCTGCCCCGTGGTGCCGGGCGCCCCGCATACTCGCCGTGTCCCCACCCGCCCACCACGGGAGGCACCCATGGCCCCCACCACCCGCCGCAGAGCCCTCGGCACCCTCGCCGCCGCCCTGACCGCCGGCGTCGCCGCACCCCAACTCGCCCACGCCGCAGGGGCCGGGCGCGGCCCCCGCCCGCTCCTGCGGGCCCACGCCCACAACGACTACGACCACGCGCGGCCCCTCTTCGACGCCCTGGACCACCGGTTCAACAGCGTCGAGGCCGACATCTACCTCGTCGACGGCGACCTGCTCGTCGCCCACGACCCGGCCGACCTCGACCCGGCCCGCACCCTCGAATCCCTCTACCTCGCCCCGCTGGCCGCCCGGGTACGCGCCCAGCACGGTTCCGTGTACCGCGGCCGGCGCATCCCGCTTCAACTGCTCATCGACATCAAGACCGAAGGCGCCGCGACCTACCTCGAACTCGACCGGCAACTGCGCCGCTACCAAGGCCTGTTCACCACGTACGCCCACGGGCGGGTGCGGACCGGACCCGTCACCGCCGTCGTCTCCGGAGACCGCGCCGCCCGCGTCCCGATGGAGGCGCAGCGCGCCCGCAGCGCCTTCTACGACGGACGCCTCACCGACCTGGGGACCGCGACACCGGCCTCTTTCACCCCGCTCATCAGCGACAACTGGGCCACGAACTTCACCTGGCAGGGCGCCGGGCCCATGCCCGCCGCCGAGCGCGCGAAGCTGCGCGGCATCGTCGCGGCCGCCCACGCCCGCGGGCAGCGCGTGCGCCTGTGGGCCACCCCCGACGCCGCCGGCCCCGCCCGGGACACCGTCTGGAGCGAACTGCTCGCCGCCGGCGTCGACCACCTCAACACCGACGACCTCGCCGGGCTCGAGGCCTTCCTGGACGCGCACGAACGGTGACCGGGATTTAGCACCCGATCGGGGGACAGGTCAGACACCGCCGAACGGCCTGCGCTGCGTCACACTTGCGGCCGAAAGCCACGGTGCCGACGTGGCGAAGGAGGTTCGACGGTGTCGCTGTCCATTTCCCTCGTGCTGCTGCTCCTGATCGTCGCGGTGCTCTTCCTGCGCAACGGAGCCATGAAACTCTCGCACGCCCTCGTGTGCGTCCTGCTCGGCTTCCTGCTCGCGGGCACCACGGTCGCCCCGACGATCCACGACGGCATCGACACCACGGCAGGCCTGGTCAGCAGCCTCCAACCGTGACGCCGGCGGGTGGTCAGCGGCGCGCGTAGACCCCGATGCCGTTGGCGACGGCGCGCTCGGGGGCGTCGGTGGGATGGTTGCGCACGGTGACCGAGGCCGCGCCCGGTCCCCGGGCCACCAGCGTCGACGAACCGCCGCCGTCCAGGCTGAACGCGTCGTCGGCGCCGAGCGAGCGCATGGCCGCCGCCACTTCGGCGATGGACAGCCCCGTGCGGTAGGCGGGCGCGTCGTCCAGGGCCAGCAACAGCAGGGTGCGCCCGTCATCGGCGATCCCGGCCGCCGTACGGACCGCGGACGTCCGCGCGTCGAGACCGGGCAGCGGTGCGCCGCCGCGCAGCACCGGGTACCCGCCGACCGCGAACGCGTACGGGGTGCGGGCCTGCCCGGCGACCAGCCGGTGCCGTACCTGGGCCGGATCGCCCGCGGACAGCTTCCGCAGCCACTGCGCGCCGGCCTCCCGGCCCACCAGCACCGTCGTCCCGTCCGCGATCGGCCCTGCGCCCGGCCGGTCCGCCGTCGCCACGACGCGGCCCTGGCGCACCGTCACCTCGTAGGTGTCCGAGCTGCACGGCGCCGCCCGCTGGGTGTCCGTGCCGCACGTGGCGCGGGCCCGGGAGACGGAGCCCCACTCCGGGGTGAACGCCCCGACCGCGCCCACCGGCAGCGCGTACTGGTTGAGCCCGCCGAGCACCACGTGGTCCGCGCGGCTGCGCACCGACCCGTCCAGGGCCAGGCTGTCGATCCTGGCCCGCCGGTCCGTCCCCACACCGAGCACGTCACGGGTGGAGGTGCCCGGCGGCAGGGCGGGCCCGAACCGCTGGCCGTCCGGGACGGCTGCCTTCAGGGCGTGGCCGTCCGCGACCGCGGGACCGACCGCGGCCCCGGTCGCCTCCACCCCGGGATGCTGGGTCTCGGTGATGTTGAAGAAGTCCCCGTTGACGCCGCCGACGGCGCCCGTCGCGTCGGCCATCGCGGAGACGGTGGCCCGGGCCCCGATCGCGCCCGGGTGGAGCAGACCGACGCGCACGCGCGGATCGCGCAGGTCGACGGTGAGGACATGGGCGTGCGCGGTGCCCGCCGCGCCGGGCAGATCGAACCCGGTGTACGACACACCGGGCGCCACCCCCTCCACCGCCGGGGCGGCGCCCGCCGGCGCCGCCTCCGTCAGGCCGGCGCCCGCCAGCGCGCACACGGCGGCCACGGCCACCAGGACTCTCCCGCGTCTCTTGCCAACTCTCGTCTGCATCAGAGGAGTTCAGCAGAGGACACCGACCCCGTCGATGGCTACGCGCCGACCAGCCGGGAACGGATCAGGAAACGTACGCCGTCCGGCGCCTCCAGGGAGAACCCGCTGCCCCGCCCCTCGACGACATCGACGATGAGCCGCGTGTGACTCCACCCCTCGTACTGGCTGCGCGACATCCAGAACGGCACCGGCTCCGCCACCCCGGCCACGGCGAGCTCCGCCAGGAGCACGTCGGCGGCGCCGGTACGGAACTCGCCCGCGGGGAAACACATCGGCGCGCTGCCGTCGCAGCAGCCGCCCGACTGGTGGAACATCAGCGGGCCGTGGGACGCGCGCAGCCGCCGCACCAGTTCGGCGGCCGCGTCGGTCAGTTCCACGCGGGGTGCATCGCTCATGACGGGAGAGTCAAGCGCCACCGAGGTTGCGACCACGTTGCACGCGCGGGGCCTCGCCCGCATAGGCTCCGCACATGGAACAGAGGGAGATCGTCCTGCGGGCCATCGGTGTGCTGACCGAGACGCAGGAGATGGTGCGCAGACTCAATGACGGGGACGAACTCGACAACGACCTCACGCAGCTGGGGCGGCTCGTGTCGGAGGTGTTCCCGACCATCGAGATCCCGGCCGGGTCCGATCCGGAGGAGGCCGCCGAGCTGGCCATCGCCGCGCTCATGCCGGCCAGCGTCTCGCTCGTCGAGGCGTTCGCGTTCCTCTTCACGCAGCTCGCGAAGGTGCACGACGAGGGCCGCGCCGACGTCAACTCCACCGAGCTGCTGCGCGAGATCGCGCTGCGGATGTCCGACCCCGGCGGCCTGGAGGAGGACGAGGAGGAGTGACGCGGGCGGGCCCTACTTGTTCGGGTCCCGGAAGCGGCCGAACGCCTTCGTGAGGGCGCTCAGCGGCGAGCCGTCCGGCTTGGGGAGGCCCGGCACGGAGAGCCGGGTCAGGCCGTCGCCGAGCCCGCTCTCGGCCAGGGCTGCCTGCGCCGCCTCGGCCGCCTCCCGGTACAGGTCGCGCGAGGTCGTCATGGCCTCCAGCGCCTCGGCGTACCGGGTGACCATGGACTGGGCGTGGGCCAGCTCCTCCTCCGGGGTGAGCAGGTGCCAGCCCTGACGCAGCCGCGTCAGGGCCCGCTCGGCGTCCGCGGTCAGCGGCCGCGGCAGCGCGGCGAACTCCCTGACCCGCGCCAGCAGCTCCACCGGCTCGGAGCCGTCCAGGAAGACGTTGCGCACCGTGCAGCGCTCCGCGTCGTACGCCGGGTCCTGCGCGGCCGTCGGCAGGATCACCGCGCCGCCCCGCGGCATCCGCGTCTTCAGCTCCCGCTTCATCGCGAAGTCCACGATCTGCGCCTGCTCGGGGGTGGCGCGGTGCTCGATCACCCGGTCGCGCACGCTCGGCGGCAGGAACGCCGTGACCGGCCGCTGCCCCCGCGCGTCCGGCGTCATCGCCTCGTGCACCACGACGTGGACGTACCAGCTCTCCCGGGTCCACTCCCGCAGCCGGTGGCGCAGCTCGTCGTCGTCCTTGGGCAGCTGGTTCGCCGCGCGCAGCCGCACGCCGGGGCCCGTGGCGTGGTCCCAGGGGACGCGCTCGCTGTCCGGCCAGAACATCGTCGCGGGCGACGGCCACCGCGGGTCCCACGGGGCCTGCGCCTCGGCGGCGAGGACCCAGCCGACCCCTTCGCCGTCCTTGCGGCGCGACTCGGGGTCGTACGTCGTCAGATGCGCACGCACCGTGACGTCGTCGGCCACCCGCCAGCGCGCCTCGAACAGACGGCGAGCCGTGGGGCCGGGGTCCGCGGACTCGTCCCGCGGGTGCAGCACGCTGGAGCGCGCCGCCTCGACGGGATCGAGGTCCAGGAAGTCGTCGAGCACCCCGGCCGCCTTGAGGGCGATCAGGTTGCGCCGCACGTCCTGCTCGGGCTCGGGGCCGAGGTGGCGCCCGCGGCCGAGCCACGCGGTGTCGGGGAGGGTGGTCGAGGGGGTGCTGTTTCTGGCCATGGAGTCTTCTGTGGGTGAACGGGGCAGGACCAGTATGGGCCGTGAACCGCTCGGCGGAAGGGGGCAGGGTCGTCGGGTCTCGGGATTGTCGCGCGTGCACACCGCTCCCGGCTGCCCGCAACGCCGTGGCCCCACGCCACAGATCACGTAGGCTCGACGGATGGCCCGGTACTTCGACGTGCATCCCGAGAACCCGCAGACCCGCGTCATCGGCGCGGTCGCCGACAGCATCCGCGACAGCGCGCTGATCGCCTACCCCACGGACTCCTGCTACGCCCTCGGCTGCCGCCTCGGCAACCGCGAGGGCGTCGAGCGGATCCGTACGATCCGCCATCTCGACGACAAACACCACTTCACCCTGGTCTGCCAGGACTTCTCGCAGCTCGGCAGGTTCGTGCACATCGACAACGACGTGTTCCGCGCGATCAAGGCGGCGACCCCGGGCAGCTATACGTTCATCCTGCCCGCGACCCGCGAGGTGCCGCGCCAGTTGCAGCACCCGAAGAAGAAGACGGTCGGGGTGCGCATCCCCGACCACGTCGTCACCCAGGCGCTCCTCGCCGAGCTGGGCGAGCCGCTGCTCTCCAGCACCCTGCTGCTGCCCGGCGAGGACGAGCCGCTCACCCAGGGGTGGGAGATCAAGGAGCGGCTCGACCACGTGGTGGACGCCGTGCTGGACTCCGGCGACTGCGGCACCGAGCCCACCACCGTGATCGACTTCTCCGACGGCGAGGCCGCGATCGTACGGCGCGGCGCCGGGGACCCCGACCGCTTCGAGTGACGGCCGGGCGCGACGGCCCGCAGGCCGGGCGGCGCGGACGTGTGGATCGGGGGCGGCTGGGGCGTCGACGCCCTGGTCGGTGAGGAGACCCGGGAGCACCGGGACCTCGGCCTGATGCACCGCCACGAGCAGGAGCGGGCCCTGCTCACCGGTGCCGGTTTCGCGCAGAGTACTGAACCGGCGGCCCGTGCGTTTCGTCTTCTGAGAGCGGCGCGGGTGCCCGCCGGTCAGTAGGTGACGGCGTCGCGGACGATCGGGCAGGTCATGCAGTGGCCGCCGCCGCGGCCCCGGCCGAGTTCGGCGCCGACGATCGTGATGACCTCGACGCCGGCCTTGCGCAGCAGCGCGTTGGTCTGGGTGTTGCGGTCGTAGGTGACCACGACCCCCGGCTCCAGGGCGACCGCGTTGTTGCCGCTGTCCCACTGCTGGCGCTCGGAGGCGTACACGTCGCCGCCGGTCTCGATCACCCGCAGGCCCGGCAGCCCGAGCGCCTTCGCGACGACGTCGACGAAGGCGGCCGAGCCCTCGTCGGTGATGGACAGGCCCGGGGCCTTGTCGCTGGGGCGCAGCGAGAACGTGTGCACGGAGTCCATGATCCGCGGATAGAGCGTCACGATGTCCCGGTCGGCGAAGGTGAAGACGGTGTCCAGGTGCATCGCCGAACGCAGCTTCGGCATCCCGGCGACGATGACGTGCTCGGCCGCGCCGCTCTTGAACAGCGCGGCCGCGACCTGCGTGATGGCCTGCCGCGAGGTGCGCTCGCTCATGCCCATCAGGACCACGCCGTTGCCGACGGGCATGATGTCGCCGCCCTCGAACGTGGCCTGACCCCAGCTGTGTTCGGGGTCGCCCCACCACACGGTCGCGTCGACGAAGTCCGGGTGGAAGCAGTAGACGGCCTTCATCAGCAGCGTCTCGTCGTGCCGCGCGGGCCAGTACAGCGGGTTGAGGGTGAGGCCGCCGTACAGCCAGCAGGTGGTGTCGCGGGTGTAGAGCGTGTTGGGCAGCGGCGGCATCAGGTACTCGCGGGCGCCGGTCGACTCACGCGCCATCGACACGTACGGGGAGCGGTACTCGTCCGGCAGGTCCGTGGTGGCGAGGCCGCCGATGAGGAACTCCGCGAGCCGGGCCGGCTCCAGCGCCTCCAGGAAGGCGCGGGTGTCGTCGATGAGCCCCGTCCCCACCCGGTTGGCGACGATCTTGCGGTCCAGCAGCCAGGACTTCGCCGCGGGCAGCGCCATCGTCTGGGCGAGCAGCTCGTGCAGCTCGACCACCTCGATCCCGCGCCGGCGCATCTTGTCGACGAAGTCGGCGTGGTCGCGCTGGGCGTTCTCCACCCACATGACGTCGTCGAAGAGGAGCTCCTCGGCGTTGGTCGGCGTCAGCCTGCGGTGGGCGAGCCCGGGGGCGCAGACGAGGACCTTGCGCAGCCGGCCCACCTCGGAGTGGACGCCGTACGCGGAAGCGGGGGTGGCGAGGTCGGTCACGGGGGCCTCCGGGGCTTGACGGGGTGGGGCGCTGACGGGTCTCACAGGCTGATCCAGCCGGCGGCCAGGGCGACGACACCGACCACGGCGCCGACGACGGAGACGGCCAGGACCACCAGCTCGCGCGGGGTGAACAGACGTCTGCCCTGCTCCCTGCGGGCCATCACGAACAGGATCGTGGCCGGGGCGTAGAAGATGAAGGCGACCAGGACGAACTTCAGCCCGGCCGCGTACAGCATGAAGGCGGTGTAGAGCGTGGCGACGGCCGCGACGGTCAGCTCGCCCCGTGAGGTGCGCCCGCCCTCCGTACGCCGGTCGGCCCGCGCCCCGATCTTCACGGCGAACGCGGCCGCCAGCAGGTAAGGGATGAGGGAGAGCGAGCTGGTGAGGTCGAGCGCGAAGTTGAAGGCGTCGTCCGAGAAAGCGGTGACGACGAGCACCACCTGGGTGAGCACCGTCGTCATGAGGAGGGCGGGCACGGGGACGTCCGCGGCGGTGGCGCTGCGCAGGAAGCGCGGCATGTCGTCGTCCTTGGCGGCCACGAAGAGGACTTCGGCGGCCATCAGGGTCCAGGCCAGATAGGCGCCGAGGACGGAGACGATCAGGCCGACGCTGATGAAGACCTGGCCCCAGGTGCCGACGGCGTCCTCCAGCACCCCGGCCATGGACGGCTGCCGCAGCCCGGCTATCTCGCCCATCGGCATGATCCCGTACGACACGATGACGACGGAGGCGAAGACGGCGAAGACGCTGAGGAAGCCGAGGACGGTCGCCCGGCCGACGTCGGAGCGCTTCTTCGCGTGCCGCGAGTACACGCTCGCGCCCTCCACGCCGAGGAAGACGAAGACCGTGGCCAGCATGGTGCCGCGGACCTGGCCGAACAGGGAGCCGGCATAGTCCGCACCGCCCCAGTTGTCGGCGAAGACCGACGGGTCGAAGAAGACCAGGGCCAGCACGACGAAGACGAGGATCGGCACGATCTTGGCCACGGTCACGATCCGGTTGATCGCCGCAGCCTCCTTCACGCCCCGCCTGATCAGCAGGAAGAACGCCCACAGGCCGACCGAGGAGAGCAGCACCGCGAGCGCCGTCTCCCCCTCCCCGAGCGCCGGCCAGATCGCCCCCACCGTGGACATGATCAGCACCCAGTACGTCACGTTGCCGACACAGGCGCTGGCCCAGTAGCCGAACGCGGAGAAGAAGCCGAGGTACTCGCCGAACCCGGCCTTCGCGTACGCGTACACCCCCGCGTCCAGGTCCGGGCGGCGTACCGCCAGGGACTGGAAGACGAGGGCGAGCATCAGCATGCCGGTGCCGGCGATCAGCCAGGCGATCAGCGCGCCGGCCACCCCGGTCTCCTGGGCGAAGCGGCTGGGGAGGGAGAAGACGCCCGCGCCGACCATGGAGCCGATGACCATCGTGGTCAGGGTGAAGAGCGGCAGCTTGGCGGCGGGCGCGCTCTTCTCGACGACGACGGCCTGCTCCATGTCGCCCCTCCTTCAGGCTGGCTCTCGGTGACGGGCGTGGGCCACCGGCGCGTGACACCCGGGGCCACCGGCACACCAGTCTTGTCCCGCTCGATCGGGTATCGCACCTTTTACCGACGTTCAAATGGCCGGATATGCCCGCATGTGCACAGCATGGAGGCGTTGCGACAACGGGCTCGCGACAGAAGGGGCACTCAGCCATGCACACCTCGTTGAACCCGGCGGTCCTGCGTCTCCTGCGCGCACCGCGGCCTTATCCCGCCGTGTCCCTGACGATGCCGACCCACCGCACGCAGCCGGAGAACGCGCAGGACCGCGTCCGGCTGCACAACCTCGTCCACGAAGCCGAGCGCCGGCTCGAAGCGGACCCGGCCGTGACCCGGGAGCGCCGCGACGACGTGCTCGCGCAGCTGCGGGCGGCGGTGGCGGAGCTCGACCTCGCCCACGCCCGCGACGGCCTCCTGGTCTTCGCGGCCCCCGGGGAGCACCAGAGCTGGGCCGTCGAGCGGTCCGTGCCCGAGCGCGTCGTGCTCGCGGACACCTTCCTCACCCGCAACCTCGTGGCCGCCGACGCCGCGCGGCGCCCGTACTGGGTGCTGGCCGTGGCCGCCGACCGGATCACCCTGTGGGACGGCCGCGGCGAGCGCGTCACCGAGGACACCGACCACGGATTTCCGCACCGCCGCAGCCTGGAAGCCCCGGACTCCGAACGCAAGGAGCGCGTCGGCGACCTGCCGAGCACCTTCAGCGACGAGCAGACCCGGCAGTTCTTCCGCGACGCCGACACCGCGCTGGCCCACGTCCTCGCCGGCGCGCCCCGTCCGCTCTACCTCACCGGGGACCCGGCCGCGCTGGCCCTGTTCACCGCGGCGGGCACCGCGGCGCGCGACGCGGTCCACGTCCCCCTCGGCGGACTTGCGCAGGCCGCGCCGGAGGCCGTCGCGCGGGCCGTCGCCCCGGCCCGCGCCGACGAGGCGGCCCGGACGGTCGCCGGGGCACACGCGGAGCTCGACCGGGCCCGCGGCGGCAACACGTACGCGGCGGGCCCGGACGAGGTCTGGCAGAAGGCCTCCGACGGCCGGATCCACAAGCTCGTCGTGGAGGAGGACTTCCGCGTGACCGTACGCGCCGGGGAGGGGCACCTCGAACCGGCCGAGGACGACGACCTGGACGCGGTCCACGACATCGTCGACGAGATCGTCGAGTCCGCCCTGGAGACCGGCGCCGAGGTCGTCTTCGTCCCCGCCGGGACGCTGGCCGACGTCGGGCACGTCGCCGCCGTGCTGCGGTTCTGACCCCGTCCCCCGGCAGCGAGGGCGCACCGGCCCCGGCCGTCCGAAAGGAACACCCCATGAGTGCAGCGAAGACGCCCCGACGCCCCCGCCGCGGACCGCTCGTCCTGGCCGCGTGCGCGGTCGCCGCCGCGCTGACGCTCACGGCGTGCGGCGACGACAGCGACGGCGGAGCCGGTACCAGCCCGCGGCCGAGCGCCCCGGAGTCGTCCCGCTTCTCCGGTGAGCCGCCGTCCGCGATGGCCTCCGGGGCCGCGTCGAAGAAGGCGGAGGCGAGCCGGTCGGCCTCCGCCGCGGCCGAGTCGGCCTCGGAGCGGGCACACGACTTCGAGGCGTCGGTCGCGGCCGACGTGGAGCGCAACCGCCAGGAGTTCACCGAGCAGCTGGCCGCCGCCGACGGGCGGGGCAACGCCATCAAGGACGTCTCCTTGACCGGCAAGCCGCTCAAGGAGACGGACAACGTGCGCGCACTCGTCGTGAACATCACCAACACGACGGACGCGACGGCCTCCTTCGCGGTGCAGGTCGACTTCCAGGACTCCGACGGCAAGGTCGTCGAGAGCAAGGTCGTCGGCGCGAAGGAGCTGAAGGCGGGGGACCGGGCCCAGCCGCTCGCCATCAGCTCCAAGCCGCCGCAGCCGCATCTCACCGCGAAGATCGCCAAAGCGCAGCGGTACTGAGGGTCACGGGACGGGCCCGGATGCCGGTCGCTATCTTGTGATCATGGAGTCCTACACAATCGGTCAGGCGGCACGGCTGCTCGGGGTCAGTCCGGACACCGCGCGGCGCTGGGCCGACGCGGGACGGATCGTCACACACCGGGACGAGGGCGGACGCCGGCTCATCGAGGGCACGGACCTCGCCGCGTTCTCCGTGGAGCTGGCCAAGGGTTCGGGCGGCTCCGGCGGCGAGGACGACGTCTCGTACACCTCCGTCCGCAACGCGTTCCCGGGCATCGTCACCGCGGTCCGGCTCGGTGACGTGGCCGCGCAGGTGGAGATCCAGGCCGGGCCGCACCGGCTGGTGTCGCTGCTGACCCGCGAGGCCGTGGAGGAGCTGGGCCTGGAGGTCGGCATGGAGGCCACCGCCCGCGTCAAATCCACCAACGTGCACATCGACCGGGTCTGAGCCCGAGCCCCGGCCGGCTCACCCCCAGGGTGCGTAGCCGCCGTCCACCCGGATCCCCTCGACCCCGCTGATGTGCCGCACCCCGCACCGGTCCTGCGGCAGCACGAGCTGCGGGCCGACCCGGTCCAGCGGGGTGTCGTCGACGGTCAGCGTCGCGGCTCCGCCACGGTCGGCCGGGCGGGGCGGGCGAGGTCACCGCTGAAGGACAGCCGGGCCGGACGGCCGGTCGTGGCTCTCGCGGCGCGCGGCGGCGACGGGCTCATGGACACCACCTCCCGCCGGACCGTACCCGCCCCAGGCGATGGTGGAAACGCACATGCGTATATCCAAGCCACAAGATCCCAGCTCATGCGATGTGCCAGAAGACTTACTCCTCGCAGATGCGGCAGTATGATCCCCGCACGCCGACGGCCCGCGTCTCCGCACGTACGACAGGAACCGGTGGCCCGTGCAGGAACCAGACGCACCAGGAAATCGAGGGAGTGGACCCGTGACAACCCGTTCCGCGCGCCGGACCCGCCGCATGCTGTCCGTGGCCGGATTCGGCGCCGCCGCGCTGCTGGCCCTGAGCGCCTGCGGCCCGTCCGACTCCGACTCGTCCGCCGGTTCCTCGGCCCCCTCCGCCTCCGGGGACAAGAAGCTCTCCGGGACGGTCACGGTGTTCGCCGCCGCCTCGCTCAAGGAGAGCTTCACCGCGCTCGGCAAGAAGTTCGAGAAGGCGCACCCCGGCACCCACGTCACCTTCAACTTCGGCGGCAGCGACAGCCTCGCGGCCGGCATCACCGGCGGCGCCCCCGCCGACGTGTTCGCCGCCGCCAGCCCCAAGACGATGAAGACCGTCACCGGTGCGGGCGCCGCCTCCGGCTCCCCGGCCACCTTCGTCCGCAACCGGCTGGAGATCGCCACCCTGCCAGGCAACCCGGACAAGGTCGCCTCGCTCAAGGACCTCACCTCCTCCGACCTGAAGGTCGTGCTCTGCGACAAGGCCGTGCCGTGCGGCGCCGCCGCCCAGAAGGCGCTGAGCGCCGGCAAGTTGACGCTCACCCCGGTCTCCTACGAGCAGGACGTCAAGAGCGCCCTGACCAAGGTGGAACTGAAGGAGGCCGACGCCGCCGTCGTCTACCGGACCGATGTGAAGGCGGCGGGTGAGAAGGTGGAAGGCGTGGACTTCCCCGAATCGGCCGACGCCGTCAACGACTACCCGATCGCCCTGCTCAAGGACGCGCCCAACTCCGCGGCGGCGAAGGCCTTCATCGCCCTCGTGCGCTCCGCCGACGGCCAGAAGGTGCTGACCGGAGCCGGGTTCCTCAAGCCGTGACCCCGCTCGACACGCAGAGCGCCGCGGCCGCGCCCCTCCCGGGCGGGCCGCGGCGCCGGCGGACCCGCGGCCGCGCCGCCCCCCTGCCCCTGCTGCTGCCCGCCCTCGTGGGCCTGGCGTTCCTCGTCGTACCGCTGCTCGCCCTGCTCGTCCGCGCCCCCTGGCGGGACCTGCCCGCGCAGCTGAGCAGCACCGAGGTGTGGCAGGCGCTCCAGCTCTCCCTGGTCTGCGCGACATCGGCGACGCTGGTGAGCCTCGTGCTCGGGGTGCCGCTGGCCTGGCTGCTCGCCCGCACCGAGTTCCGCGGCCGCGGGCTCGTCCGCGCCCTGGTCACACTGCCGCTCGTGCTGCCGCCGGTGGTCGGCGGCGTGGCGCTGCTGACGGCGCTCGGCCGCAACGGCGTCGTCGGCCAGTACCTGGACCAGTGGTTCGGCCTCACGCTGCCGTTCACCACGACCGGGGTCGTCGTCGCCGAGGCGTTCGTCGCCATGCCGTTCCTCGTCATCAGCGTCGAAGGCACCCTGCGCGCCGCCGACCCCCGCTACGAGGAGGCCGCCACGACACTCGGCGCGTCCCGCTTCACCGCCTTCCGCCGCGTCACCCTGCCGCTCATCGCCCCGGGGATCGCCGCCGGTTCGGTCCTCGCCTGGGCGCGGGCGCTCGGCGAGTTCGGCGCCACCATCACCTTCGCCGGCAACTTCCCCGGCCGCACCCAGACCATGCCGCTCGCCGTCTACCTCGCCATGCAGAGCGACCCGGCCGCCGCCATCGCCCTCAGCCTGGTCCTGCTCGCCGTGTCCGTCACGGTCCTGGCCGGGCTGCGCGACCGCTGGATGACCGCCTCATGACCGCCACCCCGGCCGGCCCCGCGGCGACACGCGGAGCGGGGCTCGACGCCCACCTCGTCGTCGACCGCGGCGCCTTCCGCCTCGACATCGCCCTGACCGCGGCCCCCGGCGACGTCGTCGCCCTCCTCGGCCCGAACGGCGCCGGAAAGACCACCGCCCTGCGCGCCCTCGCCGGTCTCACGCCGCTCGACGCCGGGCACCTGCGGCTCGACGGAACCGAGTTGGACGGCACGCCGCCCGAATCCCGCCCCGTCGGCGTCGTCTTCCAGGACTACCTGCTCTTCCCGCACCTCACCGCCCTGGACAACGTCGCCTTCGGCCCGCGCTGCCAGGGCAGGACCCGGGCCGAGGCCCGGGCCGAGGCCGCCGACTGGCTGGAGCGCATGGGCCTGGCCGCCCACGCGGGGGCCAAGCCGCGCCGCCTCTCCGGCGGCCAGGCCCAGCGCGTCGCACTCGCCCGCGCCCTGGCCACCCGCCCCCGGCTGCTCCTGCTCGACGAACCCCTCGCCGCGCTCGACGCCCGTACCCGCCTGGACGTGCGAGCCCAACTGCGGCGCCACCTCGCCGAGTTCGAGGCGGTCGCGGTCCTTGTCACGCACGACCCGCTGGACGCGATGGTCCTCGCCGACCGCCTCGTCGTCGTGGAGCACGGGCACGTCGTCCAGCAGGGCGCCCCCGGCGACATCGCCCGGCGCCCCCGCACCGACTACATCGCCCAGCTCGTCGGCCTCAACCTCTACCGGGGCCGCGCCGAGGGCCACACCGTGCACCTCGACGCCGACGGACCCGCGATCACCACCACCGAGGAGCTGACGGGCCCCTGCTTCGTCGCCTTCCCGCCGGGCGCGGTGACGCTGCACGGCGAGCGCCCCACCGGTTCCAGCGCCCGGAATCTGTGGCGCTGCGAGGTGAGCGGCATGGAGACCCATGGCGACCAGCTCCGCGCGGCCCTCACCGGCGAACTGGCCCTCGCCGCCGACCTGACGACGGTGGCCGCGGCCGAACTGGACCTGCACCCCGGCGCCACGGTGTGGGCGACGGTGAAGGCGACCCAGACCCACGCGTATCCCGCTTGACCGGGGGGCGCCTGGGCCCGCGCCATATGGGTTGCCGGCGGGGGGCGGGTTGTTGCCGGCGTCCATGGGGCTGTCTGCGCCGGGCCGGGCCGGGCTTCGGCTGGTGCCGGGTGGGCGGTTGTCCTGCGCCGGACGGGCTTGTGCGGGTGTCGGGCGGTTGTCCGTGCCGGGCCGGGCTTGTGCGGGTGTTGGGTGGCTGTCTGTGCCGGGCGGTGGTCTGCGTCGGGCGGACTCCTGCCGGGCCCCGGCGGGTGCTTGTCTGTGCCGGGCCGGGCTTCGCCTGGTGCCGGGTGGTTGTCTGCGGAGGGCGGATTTCTGCCGGACCCCGACGGGTTGGCTGTCTGCGCCGGACGGACTTCTAGCGGCCTCGGACGGATGGTTGTCTGCGCCGGGCGGGCTTCTACCGGTCTCGGACGGGTGGTTGTCTGCGCCGGACCGGGCTTCGGCTGGTGCCGGGGACCGCCACCCCGCGGCGCCGGTCCGCCCCGCCCGACCCAAGGGCCCGCCCCGCCCGGGCCCGGGGACCCACCCCGCCCGGGCCCGGGAACCCACCCCGCCCGGCTCGCGCACGCCGCACGAGACCACCCCACCCGGGCCCCCGCCCGTCCCCCCAAGCCCATCGGAGAGGATGGTCCCGAAGCGATCGCCACGACACCGTCCGGGCCCCGCGGGCCCGCGCCCTGGAAGGACCCGGCCAGATCATGCACGCCCTCGTGACCCCCGCCCCGACGCAGGCCCCGCGATGACCGGCGGCGAACCCCCCGTCCTCGTCCGCAGGGAAGGGCGCGCCGCCCACCTGGTCCTCAACCGGCCGCGCGCCCTCAACGCCCTGAACCACGCCATGGTGCGCCAGATCGACCGGGCGCTCGCCGAGTGGGCCGGGGACGACACCGTGCAGACCGTCGTCCTCACCGGCGCGGGGGAGCGCGGACTGTGCGCGGGCGGCGACATCCGCGCCATCCACGACGACGCGCGGGACAGCGACGGCACGGCCTCCGCCGCCTTCTGGCGCGACGAGTACCAGCTCAACGCCCGGATCGCCCGCTACCCCAAGCCGTACGTCGCCGTCATGGACGGCATCGTGATGGGCGGCGGCGTGGGTCTCTCCGCCCACGGCGGCGTCCGGATCGTCACCGAGCGCTCGCGGGTCGCCATGCCGGAGACCGGCATCGGCTTCGTCCCCGACGTCGGCGGGACCCACCTGCTCGGGCGCGCCCCCGGCGAACTCGGCACCCGCCTGGCGCTGACCGGCGAGCACATCGGGGCAGGCGACGCGCTGCTGTGCGGCCTCGCCGACCACTATGTCCCCTCCGCGGCCCTGCCCGACCTGCTGGCCGGCCTCGCCGCGGAGCCGGCGCGGGCCGTCCTCGCGCGCCACGCGCTGCCCGCGCCGCACGGGGAGCTGGCGTCCCAGCGCCCGTGGACCGACGCCTGCTTCGCGGCCGGCACGGCCGAGGAGATCCTCGACCGGCTCCTGGCCCACGGGGACCCCGTGGCCAAGGAGACGGCCGAGACGATCCTCGCCAAGTCGCCCACCGCCGTGAAGGTCGCCCTCGCCGCCGTCCGCCGGGCCCGCGCGCTCGGCTCGCTCGAACGCGTCCTGGACCAGGAGTACCGCGTCTCCTGCGCGGCCCTGGGCAACCCCGATCTCGTCGAGGGGGTCCGTGCCCAGGTCATCGACAAGGACCGCAGGCCCCGCTGGTCGCCACGGACCCTCGCCGAGGTCACCGAGGCCGAGGTGGAACGCCACTTCGCCCCGCTGGGGGAGCGTGAACTCGGGCTGGGGGACAGCGTTTTGTGACCGGTCGCCCCGGTGACCTGCGCGAGGGCGCCCGCGAAGACAAGGCGACCGGTGCGGGAGCGCTCTCCCGCTGAACCGACTCCCCGCTGCGGTAGGGCACTTGACCGGCCTTCGGAATACCGCCGAAGCGCCGGTCTGCGGTGCGTCGTTCCGTAACGGGGAGTTCACTTTCTCTTGACACTGCCACGTCACAGCGAGAACACTCCCCACCCGAGAGAGCGCTCTCTCGGGTTTCTCTCCCGGGTCCCTCTCTCAGGTTCCGCGCACGACCTGTCCCACGGGCGGTGGCGTCCTCGCGACGCGCCGCCCACCCCCCACCACGCCGTACCGACATGGCAGGAGGTCTCCATGGCAGGGAGATCCAGACTCATCTCAGGGATGCTGATATCCGGCGCGCTCGTGCTGACCACGCTCGGCGTGGGCGGGGCGGCCCTCACCGCCGGCGCCGCCGAGGCGCCCGTCCGGCAGGCCCCCGCGGCCGCATCCGCGCACCAGGGCCACACCATGGCCGCGTCCACCCAGGCCTCCGCCGACGACCCGGACGGCGACGGCTACATCCCCGCGAACCCGCCGGTCACCGGCGTCGAACCGTCCACGAAGCAGCCGCCGCACGCCTACTTCCACGAGTTCCAGGCGCACTGCTCCGTCACCCACACCAAGCCCGACGACCCCATCGTCTACCCCGGCCAGGCCGGCAAGTCCCATGACCACACGTTCATGGGCAACACCACGACCGACGCCAACAGCACCACGGCGTCGCTCGACAGCGGCTCCACCAAGTGCCTGGCGCCCGGTGACAAGTCGGGCTACTGGATGCCCACGATGCTCAACGGCGACAAGCCGGTCCTCCCGGTCGGCGAGCAGACCATCTACTACAAGGCCGGCGTCACCGACTACACCAGTGTGCGGCCCTTCCCCAAGGGGCTGCGGTTCGTCGTCGGCAGTCCGATGCAGACCGCGCAGGAGTTCCGCAACCACCCCGGCTTCGTCGAGGGCTGGGAGTGCGGGGACAGCTTCTTCAACATCGACTTCCCCAAGAACTGCCCCACCACCCCCTCCACCCAGGTCAACATCCGCTTCCAGGCCCCCAGTTGCTGGGACGGCAAGTACCTCGACACCCCCGACCACAAGAGCCACATGGCCTACCCGGTCGTGAAGAGCGGCACGAACGACAACGTCTGCCCGGCCGACCACCCCGTCGCGCTGCCGATGATCGAGTTCAAGATGGCGTTCCCGGTCAACGGCGACCTCTCGAAGCTGCGGCTGTCGAGCGGCCCGAGCTACTCGTGGCACTACGACTTCTTCAACGCCTGGGACGACCGGACGCTGAAGGCGATGGTGGACCACTGCGTCGTCGGCGGCCTCCAGTGCGACCCGCGCGGCTACGACCAGAACCACCCCGACAAGGGCGCGGTCCTCAACGACCACTACGAACTGCCCTGACCCGCACGGCCACACCCGGGGCGGCGGCCGCCCTGACCGGCCGCCGCCCCACCTCCCCGCTGCCCGCTCACCCCTCCCCGCTCACCCCTCCCCGCAGCGCTCCCCGTGATTCCCCCGCTGTTCTCCCCACGACCCCCGCCGGAGGCACCCGCATGCGCAGGACCCGCACCATCAACCGCCGAACGCACCGCCTGGCCACCCCGATCACCGCGGGCGTGCTCGCGGCCGGCTTCCTCGCCCTGCCGACGCACGCCGCGCAGGCCGCGAGCGACGTGGTCAAGGTGACCGGGAGCCAGGGCAACTGGCAGCTCCAGGTCAACGGCGCGCCGTACCAGATCAAGGGGCTGACCTGGGGCCCCTCCGTCGCGGATGCGGGCAGGTACCTCCCCGACCTGAAGTCGATGGGCGTCAACACCATCCGGACCTGGGGCACCGACGCCTCCAGCAAACCGCTCTTCGACACGGCCGCCGCGAACGGCGTCAAGGTCATCGCGGGCTTCTGGCTCCAGCCCGGCGGCGGCCCCGGCAGCGGCGGCTGCGTGAACTACCTGACGGACTCCGCGTACAAGAACCAGATGCTCGACGAGTTCCCCAAGTGGGCCGCCACCTACAAGGACAACCCGGGCGTCCTGATGTGGAACGTGGGCAACGAGTCCGTCCTCGGCCTGCAGAACTGCTACAGCGGCGACGAGCTGGAGAAGCAGCGCAACGCCTACACGACCCTCGTGAACGACATCACGAAGAAGATCCACGCCGTCGACCCCAACCACCCCGTCACCTCCACGGACGCGTGGGTCGGCGCCTGGCCCTACTACAAGCGGAACTCACCCGACCTCGACCTGTACGCCGTCAACTCCTACAACGCCGTCTGCGACGTCAAGGCGGCCTGGCAGCAGGGCGGTTACACCAAGCCCTACATCGTCACCGAGACCGGGCCCGCAGGGGAGTGGGAGGTCCCCGACGACGCCAACGGCGTACCGCAGGAGCCCACCGACGTGGCCAAGGCCGAGGGCTACACCAAGGCGTGGGGCTGTATCACCGGCCACAAGGGCGTCGCCCTGGGCGCCACCATGTTCCACTACGGCACCGAGTACGACTTCGGCGGCATCTGGTTCAACCTGCTGCCCGCGGGCGAGAAGCGGCTGTCGTACTACGCCGTGAAGAAGGCCTACGGCGCCGACACCTCCCGGGACAACACCCCGCCGGTCATCTCGCAGATGGACATCGAGGGCGGCGCGACGAACGTGCCCGCGGGACGCGACCTCATCATCTCCACCAAGGCGACCGACCCGAACGGTGACGCGCTCTCCTACCAGGTGCTGAGCAACAGCAACTACATCGACCAGAGCAAGCAGCTCGTCCCGATGCAGGCCACCGATCTGGGCTCGGGGCGCCTGAAGGTGACCGCGCCCGACAAGCCCGGCGTCTGGAAGATCTACGTCAAGGTCACCGACGGCCACGGCAACGTCGGCGTCGAGACCCGCTCCGTACGCGTCGTGCCGCCGCCCGTCGCCGGGACGAACATCGCCCTCGGCAAGCCCGTCACCGCCTCCTCGCAGCAGACCACCGACTACGGCGACTGCCCGTGCACCGCGGCGCAGGCCGTCGACGGCAAGAACGACACCCGCTGGGCCAGCGACTGGAGCGACCCGCAGTGGCTGCGCGTCGACCTCGGCTCCCGGCAGTCGTTCAAACACGTCCAGCTCAACTGGGAGACCTCGTACGCGAAGGCGTACACCATCCAGACCTCGGACGACGGCCAGAACTGGACGACCGTACGCCAGGTCACCGACGGCAACGGCGGCGTGGACGACTTCGACGTGACCGGTACCGGCCGCTACGTCCGCGTCAACGGCACCGCCCGCGGTACCGGATACGGCTACTCCCTCTACGAGTTCGGGCTCTACAACTGACCCGGATCCGGTAGAACGACAGATGAGAGAGCGCTCTACGGCGCTCACGGGCGCGAAGGGTGGGGGCAATGGCCGACGAGGAGCCGGACCGGCTGGCCGACAAGCTGAGTCCACGGCAGAAGGTACGGCTGCTCACGGGCGGGACCACCTGGCGCACCCGCGCCGAACCCGCCGTGGGCCTGGCCGAGGTGGTGACCTCGGACGGGCCCGCGGGGGTACGGGGGGAGGCCTGGGACGAGCGCGTCACCTCGCTCCTGCTGCCCTGCGCGTCGGCGCTCGCCGCGACCTGGGACGAACAACTCGTCACAGAGCTCGGCGGGTTGCTCGCCGCGGAGGCGCGCCGCAAGGGCGTGCACGTCGTGCTGGCCCCGAACCTGAACCTGCACCGCTCGCCGCTGGCCGGACGCCACTTCGAGTGCTTCTCGGAGGACCCCTGGCTCGTCGGCCGCGTCGGCGCCGCGCTGGTCCGCGGCCTCCAGGGCGCGGGCGTCGCCGCCACGGCCAAGCACCTCGTCGCCAATGACTCCGAGACCGGCCGGCTGACCCTCGACGTACGTGTCGACGAACGGACCCTGCGCGAGGTCTGCCTCGCCCCCTTCGAAGCGGCCGTCGAGGCCGGCGTCTGGGCGGTGATGGCCGGCTACAACCGCGTCAACGGAACCACCATGACCGCCAGTCCGCTGCTGGCCCGGCCCCTGAAGGACGAGTGGGGCTTCGACGGCGTCGTCCTCTCCGACTGGGGCGCCCTGCGCACCGCCGTGGACACGGCCAACGCCGCCCTCGACCTCGCCATGCCCGGGCCGGGCGGCCCCTGGGACGAGACGCTCGCCGGCGCCGTGGCCTGCGGGCACGTCCCGCAGAGCGCGATCGACGACAAGGTGCGCCGGCTGCTGCTGCTCGCCCAGCGGGTCGGTGCCCTGGACGGCGCCCACGCGCCGCAGCAGGTGCCGGGGGGCGCGGGCGCCCGCGCCCCCCCGCCCCGGCGGGGGGGCCCCGGCGCGGCGGGGGCGGGGGGGGGGGGCGCCGCCCGCG